>CABUOE010000317.1 GCA_902493155.1 uncultured Eubacteriales bacterium | reverse complement strand
TCCAGCGGCGGGCGTCCTTGTAGACGTCGTTGACTGTCTGATGAATCTGGCGGTAGCTTTCAAAGTCCGCCAGCGACATATAGCTGTCATTGTTGAGCAGATAGCTGACAATGGTTTCGAAGTTTTTGCCTTCGACGCCGCCCTTCTGCACAAAATCCAGAACTTCCTTTACATAGGGGTTCGTTTCGTAGATTTTGCGGGGGTGGTAGCCCTCTGCCTTCAGGCGGTTGACCTCTTCGGTGTCCATGCCGAAGATGAAGATGTTGTCTTTGCCGACCTGCTCGTAAATTTCGATGTTGGCGCCATCCATTGTGCCCAAAGTCAGGGCGCCATTGAGCATCATCTTCATGTTGCCGGTGCCGGAAGCCTCTTTGCCTGCCTGGGAGATCTGTTCGCTGATTTCGGCGGCGGGGTAGATCATCTCAGCCAAAGAAACCTTGTAGTCCGCAAGGAAAATCACCTTGAGCATGCCGCCGATACTGCTGTCCTTGTTGATCATATCACCTAAGCCGCAGATAAAGCGGATAATTTCCTTGGCCATAAAGTATCCGGGAGAGGCTTTGGCCCCAAAAATAAAGGTCCGGGGCTCCATCTCAAGGCCATGATTCTTGATTTGCAGGTAGAGGTGCAAAATGTGCAGCGCGTTCATCAGCTGGCGTTTATATTCGTGAAGACGCTTGACCTGCACGTCGAACATGGAGCTGGGGTCCACGTTGATGCCGTTGGCCTTAGAAATATACCGGGCTAAGTTTTCTTTATTCCGCTGTTTGATGTCGCCCAGGCAGGAGAGGACGGTATCGTCGTTTTCATACCGCTCCAGCTTTTTCAGTTCCATCAGGTCTTTTTCAAATCCGTCGCCGATGAGCTCTTTGACCATGCTGGTCAGCAAGGGGTTGCCCTGACAGAGCCAGCGCCTTGCGGCAATGCCGTTTGTCACGTTGGTGAGCTTATTGGGATAGATGTCGTTGAAGTCCTTGAAGAGGTCTTCCTGGAGAATATCGGAATGGAGCTTCGAGACTCCGTTTACAGAATAGCAGGCGATGACGCAGAGGTTCGCCATCCGCACGCAGCCGTCGCCGATGGCCGCCATGGAAGGAATCGCCCCCCGTTTTTCCGGGAACTTTTCGAAAATTTCGTTGCAGAAGCGGCGATTGATTTCCTCCACAATGGTGGTGATACGGGGCAGGTGTTTGCGGAACAGGTTGAGGTCCCATTTTTCCAACGCTTCGCTCATGACGGTGTGGTTGGTGTAGGCCAGCGTCCGGCAGGTGATGTCCCAGGCTTTTTCCCAATGGTAACCGTATTCATCCAGCAGAAGTCGCATCAGTTCCGGAACGCATAAAGCGGGATGGGTGTCGTTGATATGGATGACCACCTTGTCGGGCAGGTTGTCGAGGGTGGGGTTCTGGCGCAGATGCACCTGAATGATGTTCTGAAGAGAGGCACTGACGAAAAAGTACTGCTGCCTCAGACGGAGTTCTTTTCCCTCGATGTGGTCGTCGGCGGGATACAAAACCTTGGAGATGGCGGCCGCCTT
>CABUOE010000316.1 GCA_902493155.1 uncultured Eubacteriales bacterium | reverse complement strand
TTGTCAGTGACATACTTTCCGTCAACGTAGGTCTTGACGGTCAGGGTTTCATCAGCTTCCGTAGCAGCGGCCTGGAAAGGAACCGCGCAGACCAGCAGCATAGCCACCAATACGAGGCTAAGCAGCTTCTTCATTGTGTTTTTCATAGTTTCTAACCTCCTAGAAAATTGGTTGTTTTAGAAATGCTGCCGGCTCTGGAACCTTTGGTGTCGCCAATCGGGGAGGCTTTCCGCCGCTTCCGCACCCGGCATCTCTTTCATGTCTGCATGATATCACATCCGTTCCCGGATGTCAATAGGAAAATTACAAAATGTAACAGATTTCTTTACACTTTATAACATTCTTAAACATTTGCCCTTATCTTAAGAAATTTACTCCAAATTTTACCATAAAATTCGTTTTTTACCAGCTACGAAAAATGACAATCTCTGATTTCGATATCTTTTTTCTTTCAAAGGTTACAATTTTGTTGCAGCCGCCTGTGGTCTCCCGAAGCGGCCTCCGCCGCCCAGGGGGGTGGAAAACCCCGGTGCCAGCATGGCACCGGGGTTTCCGCGAAAGGGTTTGGAAAGAAGAGAGGTAGAAAAGAGGATCTACGGAGTTGAAAGGGAGCGGCTCACGGCTTCCGCAACCTTTCTGTTATTAAGATACTTTTCGGTTTTGAACAGGCAATAACGGAAATGAAAATAAAAAGCGACGAAATTGTGAACATTTTTTCTTCATGCCGGAATATCTCCCTGTTTTTTGCGTCTATTCCTTCGGCAAACGGGGCGGCGCGGGAAATCCCGCGCCGCCCTTGGCTCACTAATGCGATTATGCGCCGGGGAAAATCAGCGTTACCTTGAACAGGTCGCCGTCCACCAGCAGCTGTAACTGCCCCTTCTGCAGCTTCATCAGGGTCTTGGCGATGTTCAGCCCCAGACCGCTGCCCTCGGTGTTCCGGGAGTCGTCGCCCCGGACAAAGCGCTCCATCAGCTCGTCGGCGTCCACGTTCAGCTCGTCACGGGAGATGTTCTTCAGGGAAATGATGACCTTCCCCTCCAGCGCCATCACGTCGATATACACCCGCGTGCCGGGCAGGGCATATTTCACGGTGTTGCTCAGGAGATTGCTCAGCACCCGCCACGCAAGTCTTCCGTCCGCCATCATGGCGACAGACTCTTCCGGATGGCGGAATACGGGGGTCAGCTGGGCTTTTTCCAGCTTGTCGGCGAATTCGCCCAGCGCCTGATTCACGGATTCCACCGCGTCCAGCTTCGTAATATCCGCCGTCAGGTTCCCCGTGCTGGCCTTGCTCATTTCCATCAGATCCTCGATCAGCTTTTTTAAGCGCTGGGACTGCTGGTTGAGGACTTCCAGATAGGTCTTCTCCTCCTCCGGCGTGTGGGGCTTTTGCAGCAAGTCCACGTAGTTGATGATGGAGGTCAACGGCGTTTTGATATCGTGGGAAACATTGGTAATCAGTTCTGTTTTCATACGCTCCGATTTTAATTGCTTCTGCGCCGCCACTACGGCAACGCCCGCGAGGTCATTCAAGTCACCGGCAAAGGTCTTGAACGCGCCGGTGAGA
>CABUOE010000315.1 GCA_902493155.1 uncultured Eubacteriales bacterium | reverse complement strand
AGGCAGGTCCTCAAAGAAACGTCGCTGGGCAAAACATCGGATTTGGCTGGAATCAGCAGTACATCGTCGAAGGTCAGTCCTTCTTTTACAAACTTGCTTTCTGGGTTTACATTCAGCATGGGGCACATCCTTTCTAATTAAAAAAAGGCTTTCTTGAAAACCGGGGGGATCTTCAACAAAACCTTTTTGGTTCCGGGCATTCACAATGATTTGTAAAAAGGGAAGCATTTCCCATTTATCTTGTTGCTTTCCATTATACACCGTGACCGTCTTGCTTTCAAGGAACGGGGATTGAGAGAATCGGAAGGTCGAATTTTGGTTTTTTGTGCAGAAGTAACGGAGAATAAAAAAGGTGTACTTCTATGAAGCACACCTTTTCGTCTATTGTGGAATAATTTTTATGTTCAGAAAGGATTGCACAGTAGTATAACTAAAGAATAGCCCGCTTTTATAGATAAGAAAGTTCGCAGATAAAACTGTCTTTTTCTGCGATACATCCCTTGATTGTCGCTGTATTTTCGTCCACAGCGGTATACAGGGAGAGGGTATCCCCAAGTTTCGCCTCATGAATGAAATTGATCTGGTAAGTTTGCAGTCGTTTCTCTCGCAGGGCAGGGGGGAGCACATCCACGGAGATGTCGGCGTAGACCGCATTATAAACGTGGCCGTTGCCGTCCAAATCGGAATAACGGACCTGACGATCGCCGGCAAAATTACCTTCTGTAAGCTTTAACCGCTTGCAGTCCGGCGCATCCGCCTGTTTTTCCGGGAGAGTTGCGCGAATGCCCTCAAAGGACGAGGGGCGGATGATCTGCCGGCTCTCGGGATTCACTAAAATCCATTCGGTGCGGGCGTCGATTAACTTTTTCTCCCCTGCGTCAAAAATTTCGAAATCCCGTAGGAAGGAAGCACCTTTATTGCCCCGTTCCCAGGTGGAAATGGTAATCGTCTCGTCGGCAACTGGCATTCGGTCAAAGCGAATGCTTACTTTAGAGAGCAAAAAGACATACCCATGATCCCAAAGCCACTGATGAGTCATTCCCGCTGCAGCGTAGCCAATGCCGGCGATATCTGCAATCAGCTTGTTGATGGTGGAAACCTTGGCGCGTTTTTGGCTGTCGCAGTCGTAAAAGCGGATTTCTACCGTTTTATTAAAAATGCGGTTCACTATTTGATGACCTCTTGTCCGCCCATGTAGGGTCTCAGTACCTCGGGAATGTTGACGCTTCCGTCGGCGTTTAGGTTGTTTTCCAGGAATGCAATCAGCATACGGGGAGGTGCTACAACGGTATTGTTGAGGGTGTGGGCAAAATATTTGCCGCCTTCGCCGTTGACGCGGATTTTAAGCCGTCTGGCCTGGGCGTCGCCCAGATTGGAGCAGCTACCCACCTCGAAATACTTCTTCTGACGAGGGGACCAGGCCTCCACATCGATAGATTTCACCTTCAAATCAGCCAGATCGCCGGAGCAGCACTCAATGGTGCGGACGGGGATATCCAGGCTGCGGAACAAATCGACGGTGTTTTTCCAGAGCTTTTCGAACCACTGAGGGCTTTCCTCTGGTTTGCAGACCACGAT
>CABUOE010000314.1 GCA_902493155.1 uncultured Eubacteriales bacterium | reverse complement strand
ACCGTACCGCCACCGTCACCGCACCACAGTCCCGGGAGGGAAGCTTGGCACAAAGCCGTGCCGCCGCTTCCTTCTGAACCATGACCGTCACCGCCTTGATGGGCAGCCGCTGTTCTAAGAGCGCCATAATCACCGGCGACGTAATATAATACGGAAGATTGGCGCAGACATAGACGTCCATCCCTGCAAACTCCTCTTTGATGAGCCTGTGGAGATCAACCTTTAAAATGTCCTGATTGATAATCTTCACGTTTTCGTGTTCTGCCAGCGTATAATCCAATACTGGGAGCAGCCGGGAATCCAGCTCGACGGCCACTACCTTTTTTGCCCGTTTGGCCAACTCATGGGTGAGGACACCAAACCCGGTCCCGATTTCCAGCACCCCGGTATCTGCCGCCGCGCCACCCATCTCGGCAATTTTGGGGCAGATACCGGGGTTGATGAGAAAGTTCTGCCCCAGTGACTTTGAAAACTGGAATCCAAACCGATCCATAATCTCCCGAATGGTCGAAATGTTGCTGAGATTTTCCAAATCCTGCTCCTTTGTGATTAAATAGCCTCATTTTTCCGGTACCCGCAGGGCCTTGCCATTATACCCTATTCAATACCGATGTTTTTAAAAAACGCTTCGGTCTCCGCCCGGTAAGGACGGTTGTATCGTTTGAGCCCGTATAGGCATTCTTTGTCTTTTGTGATGAGGTTTACTCCCTCATCGCAGGTTAACGTTATATCAAACCCCAGACCTTTCAGGATTTTTTCGCTCTCGTCACTGTAAAATCCGTAAGGATAGGCGAAAACCCTTGACGACTGGTACAGATGCTCGTTCATTTTTTCCTGAAGCTTTGTCACATCGTCTGTGAGAACCTTTTTATAATCCGCAAACGCCTCACCTTTCTTAATGTTTGCGCCCTTGCGGCCGTCTTTTCCCTTTAACTCGTGGAGGTCATAGGTGTGGTTGCCAATTTCCACCAGCGGGGACCCGTAAAGTTCCCGCACCTCCGACCAATTGAGATGGGCGTAGTCCAGATGTTTGGGCACGCTTTGAGAGTACAGATCGGTGTACTCCCCGATGATATTCACCGTGGCTTTCATCTCGTACTTTTGCAGAAGCGGGTACACAGTGGCGATAAAGCTCTCGTAGCCGTCGTCAAATGTCAGAAATACTGGTTTTTCCGGCAGATCCTTAAGGCCCTGCACATAATCCACAAGGTCTTGACCCACGACTGCATTATACCCTTTTTCCTTGAGAAAAGCAAGGTCTTTTTCCATCTGCTGCTCGGTAATTACATAGTCCCCCAGTTCCTTGTTCCCTTCATTGCGCACATTGTGGTACATGATAATGGGAAGCGGGATTCCCTCCGCCATTTCCCCCTGGGTCTGGATGGTTTTTGCCTCGAATAAAAAACAGCACCCCAGTGTGAACATCGTTCCTAAAAGGCAGGAAAACAGTTTTCTTTTGGTTTCTTTGCGCATATCCGCCCCTCCGTCAAATCATTTTGAGTGGAAATCCCAATAAAAAGTGATTTATTTAGTTCGTCACAACCCTTAAGCGCGCGGCAACCCGGATTTCCGTCTCATTTTGGTAA
>CABUOE010000313.1 GCA_902493155.1 uncultured Eubacteriales bacterium | reverse complement strand
TTTCGTCGGTCCGGCGGCCGTTTTCTAAATCTCCCAGCCGCTGCACCATAACGCTGCCGCCGCTGATGAGGTTGGCGAGGCTTGCTACGTGGCGGGCGTACTCGATGGGTTCTTTAAAAGGCTGGGTAAACCGGATGGTGGAGAGAAGGGCAAAGTTTGAGTTGACGGTTTTGCGGCTTTCGTCCCGGTAAGAATGGCCGTTGACGGTCAAAACGCCGGCGGTGTTCTCGGTGACCACCTGGCCTCGTTCGTTGAAGCAGAACATCCTCGTCACGTCGCCATACTGCTTGGAGCGATACCAGATTTTTGGCTCGTAAATCTTTTTGGAGAAGTCCTCCCAGATGATGGAGGGAAGCTCGACCCTGACACCGATATCCACCTGGTTGTTTTCCAGGGGGATTTTGTTTTCAGCGCACCATTTGGCGAAGAAGCGGCTTCCGGCGCGGCCTACAGCGAAGATGATCTTGTCGGCGTCCATTTCGCCCTGCTGTTTGCCGGAAACGGTGTAGAAGATTTTGTGAGCGTCTTTGTCCACATCGGTGACTTCGGTATTGACGATGATGTCCACCTTTTGTTCCATCGACTCGATGAGCTTTCTCATAGTGTCGAAATTGGCGTCGGTGCCCAGGTGTTTGAGCTGGGCCTGGCTCATGTGCAGATCGTGCTCCAGACAGAGCTTTTTCAGCTGGTTGTTGGGCATAAACCGCTCGGTGGTGGCACCAAAGGAGACCAGGATTTTATCCGCCTGCTCGATGTAGTCGATGACCACTTCCGGCGGGAGAAAATCGGTGAGCCAGCCGCCGTACTCGGTGGAGATGACGTATTTGCCGTCGGAGAAAGCTCCAGCGCCGGCCATGCCTTCCATAATGGCGCAGGATTTGCACTTGACGCATTTGTCCACCTTTTTTGTGACGATGGGGCAGATGCGCTCCTTGATAGAGTGACCTTTTTCGATGATGCAGACCTTGAGTTCCGGTTTTTCCGATGAGAGCCGGTATGCGGTCATAATACCGCCGATGCCGCCGCCGATAATGGCAACGTCGTAATGGGGTTTGATATTCATAGCGAATCTTCCTTTTCCTTATTGATTTTTCTTGACAGCACAAAAGGCCATGAAACTGGCCTTTTGTGCTGTCGATTCATTATGTTGTTTCGGGATCACCGCAAAAAATAGAAGCAATCCGTCGTCTTTATAGGTGCTGCACAAATTGTTAAGCTAATTCACTTTACAGATAACAAACCCCGTTATTTCCGCCTTGGATGGACTTTTGCTTTGATGTGAGGCCGGTCGATGAGGTGATTAGGGGTCTCGCCAAAGACAGTGGAGTAAACGCCCAGCAGGTAATTGGCGAGATTTTCGCTGCCCGCCTGTTTGACGCTTTCCCGCACCGAACTGCGGAGCACTTCCGCCTCTTCCGGCGTCTTTTTCTGGTAATCTTTGAGTTCCCGGTACATGTCGTCGGCGTCAAAAAAGATGTACCCGTTGACGCCGCTTTGTACCTGGCCTTGGTTGAGCTTGTCGAACCGGTGGAGCACCGGCAGACCGGTTGCCATAGCCTCCAGCATGGAGATGGAGTTGGTATCCGACAGGGAAGCGGTAATATAAAGGTCGCAGG
>CABUOE010000312.1 GCA_902493155.1 uncultured Eubacteriales bacterium | reverse complement strand
TTGCCTTGAGTGTATATGTTTTGGTTTGTACCACATTGTGTCACAAACCTCTTTGGGTTCCGCAACACAACATTATACTCAACAAAGAGTCAATGTCTATGGGAAGAGTGGAAGGAATTCATTTTTGACGATACCAACAATTTCGGGGGCGGAAACCGGCATAATGCCGACTTGTTACTGTCATCCTGCAATGTGGATTTTGGACCCGGTCAGGTTCTGATAGAACAGCTTGGCCCGCTCGAACTCAGCATCGGTGATGGCACCTTGGTCTTGCAGGTCACGAAGAATGGAGAGAATGTACAGAAAATTGGCGGCTTTAGTTTTCGATTCAACTACCATAGATTATCTCCTTTTTCTGTGTTCAATGGCAAAGATACAGGCGCTGCATGGCTGCGCTCATATCTTTGCCATCGAACTTTCCGGCACTGCCTTTTGAGTGAACGCACATTCTGTGCAAAACTTGAGGCGGTGCTTTTTGTCTGATGGCAAAGACGTCCGTATTCGACACTACTTCCCCGGACGAGGGCGGTCGATTGAACTGCGTTTGGCACGCACTCCGGGAATCTAACCCCTCCGAGGATCTCTCCGAGCTGCCCCACATTGTTTGTGACTATGGCTGGGCAGGGGTATCATTATTAGCAAATAGAGTCATCGCGAGACAGCCCGCCACGGCTGCTTTTGGCTGAGTGGTTATCGCTCGCCGCTGGTTGGGGGATTCACCTCCTTTCCCAGCGGGTCTTGGCGCACTTGCCGCATCGCTATCTACCTGCCGCTGTTATTCAATCGCCGGCTATGACCATCTACAAGATGGTGTTTGTCAATGTTCTGTGGGCAGAGGAAAAAGTCCTCTCGTTATATACATGTAACACGGCCCCCTCAAAACGGTCACCCTTCCAAAAATTTTTTTATTTTTTGTTCAAAATGACAAGCATATCGACGTGCTGTACGCTCCGCTACTCCATACCTATCTGCAAACATCACTGCACAGATTTCTGCACCGTTCTTCATGTAGATGTCCAGCATATCGACCGCCCAAGGTTTCCACTTGCGTAGTTCCTCACGTAATTCATCGAGCATTACATCAGCTAAAACATCTTCAAAGCCCGGATCTTCTCCGTAAAGGGCAGGCTCGTCCAACTTGCCCTGGCTGCTTGCGTGAACAGTTCTTTCCAGCGAGAGTTGGCTATATTGTTTACCGAGTCGATAGTTTCTGCTGCGGGTAACTTGCTCCTTCTTCCATTCCAGATATTCAGTGCGATCCACCTCAATGATTAAAAGATCCGGCTGATTGGGATCCAAAGATTTCTCACGGATAAAGTAGCGGCGATTTTCCTCGCCAATCTCCTTATTCGATAGCATCACACTGTTAAACTCATCACGGGTCCCGATCCGCAGTTTCTTCTGGCCGTTATTGGTTTCTTCTTTGAACAGGTAAGTAGTATTCATGCTGTATCTCCTATCTTCTCAATCATTTGGTAGTGGCGGGCATGAAAAAAGAAGGTCAGGGATACCGGGCGATACTGTCTTTCCAGCTGGTTCTCATCTTTGTCCTTTCCGCTGGTGCAAAACCACTGAAAGGTAAGACAAAATAAGAGCCGCATGACCGCAATCATCCCATACCGAAA
>CABUOE010000311.1 GCA_902493155.1 uncultured Eubacteriales bacterium | reverse complement strand
TGTTTATTGTGGTTTGAAATTGCGAAAATTAAGGAAAAAATATAGAAATGATTAAATATATGTTTATAATTTGGGTATCAAAAATAAAACTGATGGAATTATCAAAGTTGCTCTGAAAACATAAGATATGAAGTCTCCTACAAGATTTTTCGTCTCGCAGGAGACTTTCTTATATTCTGATATATGTAATCCCGCAAGGCAAGGATACTGCCCTACGGTGTCGTTTTCGGTGTCAAAACTATCTTTCTCTGTCTTGGGACTTCTTTCGTGTTCTTTGCTGTTTGCCCTCTGCCTGTAACTGCCTGAGCCTGTCTCGGACACTTTCTTTTTCGGGCGGTCTATTGGGCTTTTCTTTCTCCTTAACCTGCTGTTCCCACTTGGCAAGGTCACGGTTGTACTGCTCTACAACACCCTCCATTTTTCGGAAGGTATCCATAAACGCCTGTGCATCGGGATAACCGTCTGCTTTCAGCGTATCAGGGATTTTATCCAGCTTATCAGCGATTTCCCTTTCGGTTTGCTGTATCTGCGTTTCCAGTGCCTTTCGCTCCTTGCCCTTGAAGATACCTTTGGTTTCGGCAAGCTGCTGTTTCAGGTCGGGCAGCACCTTGTCCTGCAGGTGCTTGATTTCTCTTGCCCTGTCCTGCACCTTAATCATCAGACTTCGCATATGACGGAACTCAGATATATCAATATCCAGTGTGGGCTTGGGCAGCATATGACTTCCGCTCCCACAATCAGCTATGAACAGTATTTGCAACTGGAAGATTTCTTGAAAAAGAAAGACAATCCGGCGTTGCTGCCCATTCAGATTGCCTACTACACGGGGCTTTGTATTGGCGAGGTCTGCGGCTTGACCTGGCAGGACATTAACCTTGAAGGTCAGTACCTCACAGTTCGCCGCAGTATGCGCTACAACGGAGCAAGGCACAAGACGGAGATCGGAGCGACCAAGCGAAAGAAAATCCGTACTGTGGACTTCTGCGACACACTGGCGGCAATTCTTAAGACAGCCAAAGCCGAACAGCACAAAAACCGCTTCCGATACGGAGAACTGTATAGCCTCAACCATTACAGTGAGGTCAAAGAAAAAGACCGTACTTATTACGAGGTTTATAGTCTGCCGAGAACGGAAGAAGTCCCGGAGGGATACAAGGAAATATCCTTTGTCTGCCTCAGACCGGACGGAGCGTTTGAATCGCCGAGTACGGTAGGGATTATGTGCAGAGCGGCAAGGAAAAAGGTTGAGGGGTTGGAGGACTTTCATTTCCACCAGCTTCGTCACACATTCACAAGCAATCTGCTCTCAAATGGGGCGGCACCGAAAGATGTGCAGGAGCTTCTCGGACACGCTGATGTCAGTACCACAATGAATATCTACGCTCACGCTACAAGGGAAGCGAAGCGTACCTCCGCAAGGCTGCTGGACAAGGTAGTCGGCGGTGAATAACAAAAAGTTTCCCTTGTTTTCGCTCATAAGGGCAAAAACAAGGGAAAATACATAAGGTTTGAGAATTACACTGGCGAAAAGCCTTGAAAATACAGGGTTTTCAGAGGGTTGAAGAAAAAAATTGAATTTTTCTGCCGTCTTGCACCCAGGGGCAAAAATGCCTATAATGAACACAG
>CABUOE010000310.1 GCA_902493155.1 uncultured Eubacteriales bacterium | reverse complement strand
CCAGCTTACCGGTAGTGTCAGTGATTCCGACAACGGTGTACCGCACCCCGTCGATGGTAATGGTCTGATTGATGCCGGACTCGCTCATAAAGAGCTTTTGCTCCATCTCCCGGCTGATGACGCAGACCCGGTTGCGGTTTTCGATGTCCAGGATGTTGATGCCCCGACCCTCTACGACGATATCTGGATTTCTGCGGAAATACACCTCATTTTTGCCGTCCAAAACGATATTTTCGGCAATATTTCCCTTGTTGGGAATGTCGATGGTGGCGGTCACTGTAGGAGCAAAGCCCACGATGCCGTCAATATCCTGCAGCGCCTCCAAATCCTTGTCGGACAGTCCCTGCTTTAAGGGGGTACCGTAGGCCTGCACCACAATGGTGTTGGCGCCGACGCTCTCAAACTGCTGGTTTACGTTGTTGATAACGCCCTGTACAATGGTAATCAGGGCGATGATGGCGGTAACGCCGATGACGATACCCAAAATCGTCAGAAAGGAGCGGAGCTTGTTGTGGGTGATGTTCTTCCAGGACATTTTGAGGCTTTCTCTAAGCATCTTCCAACGCTCCTTCCGACAGTTTTCCGTCTAAGATTTTGACGATCCGGTGAGCGTGTTTTGCGATATTCGCATCATGGGTAATCATGATAATGGTTCGCCCTTCGTCGTTTAATTCCTTGAACAGTTCCATCACCTGCTTGCCCGTCTTTTGGTCCAGCGCGCCGGTGGGCTCGTCGGCCAAAAGGATGGACGGCTGGGTGATGACGGCGCGGCAGATAGCCACACGCTGCTGCTGTCCGCCGGAGAGCTGGTTTGGGTAATAGTCGATTTTCTCCCCCAGTCCCATCCGGGTGAGAATTTCCACCGCCCTCTCCCGCCGCTCCTTGGCGTGAACTTTGGCGTACATGAGGGGAAGCTCCACATTTTCGCAAATGGTGCTTCGGGGAAGCAGCTGGAACGACTGGAAGATAAAGCCGATTTCCCGATTCCGGATTTTCGCCAGCGTCACTTCATCGAGATTTTCAATCTCCCTTCCGTTTAAGAAATATTCGCCGCTTGTGGGTACGTCCAGACATCCGATGATGTTCATCATGGTGGATTTACCTGAGCCTGACGGCCCCAGGATGGAGACAAATTCCCCCTCCTGAACCGAAAAGTTCACGTGGTCAAGAACCACCTGTTCCTCGCCGCCGGATTCATAGCTCTTGACAATATCTTTCATTACAAGCAATTCTTCTGCCATTTTATTCGCCATTCCTTTTCAAATTTGTTGCGGTTCGCAGCATCCGCTGCGAATTCGCCCTTTTTGGGGGCGAAAGGAACAAATTTCCGTGTAAAAAATCTTATTTTTCACACGAATCACCGCCTATCCCATCATCATGTCGGCCATGTTGATCGTCGTCTTGGGATAGAAGATGATGTCGCCGGCGCTGACGCCTTCTTTGATCTCTACTGTAATGCCGTCGTTAATGCCGATGGTGACCGGTTTAGACTGAATTTTACCCTTCTCGTCGGCGTAGTAGACAAAAGGCTTGTTCTCATTGTCGAACTGGATGGCTTTCATCGAAATGGTCACTACATTGTCAGCGTTTTGATTTAAGGACTTCACTTCCACCGACATGCCTTCCAACAGCATATCGTCCTGGGGCA
>CABUOE010000309.1 GCA_902493155.1 uncultured Eubacteriales bacterium | reverse complement strand
TGCCATGCTGGTAAGCGGCATCCTGATCAGTCTCCTTGGCACCTTGCCGTACGCTCTGGTCTTCAGCATAATTGCTGTCGTCTTCGGTCTGCACCCGGCGACCCTTCTTTACACCACGGCGATCACGGTTTTATTTACCCTGTTCGTCAACTATGAACAGCTCCTTTTTGACCTTGCATTTCCGAAATTAAACTGGGAAAACGAAACCGCCGCCATAAAATCCAACAACCGCTCCCTGATCTCCGTCCTCATCGACCTCACCGTCGGCGCAATCCTGATCGGAGCCGGCTACCTGCTGTACGGAAAACTTCACCTCAACATCCACATCACCACGAGCGTGATGATTCTGCTTACCGCAGTCCTGACCTTCGCCATGCGAACCGCCCTTTTTAAATGGGGCGTTCAAGTGATGGAACATCTGGAAAGCGCTTAACAGTTTCGAGACATAATAACAATATTAAAATGTGATAGAAAAGAGATTTCAGCCAATGTGCGGATCTCTTTTTTTTGCGCTCCTTTCCAATTTCGCTGCGTATTTTCTTTTATCGATTATGCTTCATCGTACTACTAAAAGACCTGTGTGGGCAATCCATTGCCGCCATTCCCCGAAAATTTTAAAAGACGGACAAAAAACAGAGGATTTCTCTCTGCATTTTGTCCGTCTCTCTACAATGTATTTATTGGATTCTCCGTTTACAAAAATGATTTCGGAAATGATGAACTAATTCATCGCCTCACCCTTCAGCAGTCTGCTGATGTGCTTGTACAGAAGCATGGTTACCAGTGATACCACAACACCTTTGATGATATTAAACGGTACAACGGCAAACAGAACAAAGGTCGGAAGGCTTGTAATTGCTTTGTTGACTGCGGATCCCATTCCCACAAGGGCATCCATCGGCATTCCAAAGGCTGCTGCATAAGCCGGAAGCAGTACAAAAGCGTTCAGAAGACCGCCGGCTGCTGCCAGAAATACGGTTCCGACTGCCATACCGATCATGGCATTTTTCTTGGTTTTCTGTGTTTTGTAGATCCATGCGGCCGGCATAACATACGCGCAGCCGATCAGGAAGTTTGCTACTTCGCCAACACCTGCGGTGGTACTTCCTTTCATAATAAGGTTCAGTAGAATATTAATCAGCTCAATCGCAGCTCCGGCAAGAGGTCCCATCGCAAAGGCTCCGATCAGCACCGGAACTTCGCTTAAATCAATCTTGTAGAAACTCGGGGCAAACGGAAGCGGGATGTCAAAAAACATCAATACGACTGCGGCGGCGCCGAGCATTGCCACCTGTACCATGTAACGGGTTTTTCCGATTTGCGACATCTTTGATGTCTGTTTTGCTGTTGTCTGTGCATTCATAAGTGCATTTCTCCTTTTTTCTGGAGATCTTGACCGGTTCTGCCGGAAGTAACGAGTCCAAATACGCTCCACGAATTTGAACTCGTTTTCGCGGCAGTCGCCAAGGTCTCGTGCAAGCACGGACTTTGGCTCGTTGCCCGCGAAAAAAGTGCCCTGAATTCCTTTTCTTGAATTCAGGGCACCAAAAAATATTTCCATGCAAATAAACTTTATTTCGTCTTCTTTCATCCAGACTTTAACTGTTGGTCCCGGAGTTGCACCGAGTCAGCCGCTGTTTGATATCGCAGCGGGTC
>CABUOE010000308.1 GCA_902493155.1 uncultured Eubacteriales bacterium | reverse complement strand
AGAGGGGTGGTGGGCCTGTTGGATCTGGAATGCTACGATTACATCAAGGGCTCCCAGTCCTTGATCCGCGCCACCGAGGGTACGGTTTTGGAGCGAATTCCCCCCCGGGTGAAGATCCGCCGGGACGCTCTTCTCGAGTCTCCTCACATCCTCATCCTCATCGACGACGCAAAAAAGACCGTCATCGAGCCTATGGGGGCGGATCTTCCCAATCTCCACAAGCTTTACGATTTCGATTTGATGATGGACGGCGGTAACATCAAGGGATATCTGCTGGATCGGGAAGCCTATGGCAAGATGTCGGCGGCCCTCAGCAAGCTGGGCGACAAACGGGCCTTTAACCGCCGTTATAAGACAACGGGCAGGGAAGTGCTTCTCTACGCTGTGGGCGACGGAAACCACAGCCTGGCCACCGCCAAAGAGTGCTGGAACAAGCTGAAAAAGAAGCTTTCCCCAGAAGAGGCGGAGAACCATCCGGCTCGGTACGCGCTGGTGGAGCTCAACAACCTCCATGATCCGTCGCTCCAGTTCGAAGCGATCCACCGGGCGGTTTTCGACGTGGATGCCGACGAGTTTGTAAAGGAGCTCTTGGCCTTCGCAGCTAAAAAACCGGCTAAAAGCAAAAAAGCGGCGTCTGAGGAAAAAAAAGCCGAAGCGCCGATTCCCGCCCAGAAATTCACTTTAGTGGTAAAGGGCAAAGACCAAAAGGTGACCATCGAGGCGCCCAAACACACCCTCACGGTGGGAAGCGTACAGGCGTTTTTGGACGCATATATCAAAAAGCACGGCGGCAAAGTGGATTATATCCACGGGGAAGACGTGGTGCGGCGGCTTTCTGAAGAAGGCGCGGTGGGCATTCTCCTTCCCACCATGAAAAAGTCCGACCTGTTCAAAACGGTCATCGTAGAAGGCGCTCTGCCCCGGAAGACCTTTTCCATGGGGGAAGCCTGTGAAAAACGGTATTACCTTGAATGTCGGAAAATCAAGTAAACGAAGAAACCGCTTCACAATGAATTTATGATGGCAATTTTCAAAATTGCAGACAGAAATACAGGGGTACGCCTTGCAGAAATTTTTCCTGAAAAGCGGGCTAATGCGTTGATTTCTTACAATCTTTGTATATTATGTTCAGAAGAGCTGTTACAAAACAGCTCTTTTTTCTTGTATTGGGCGGATACCGTTTAGAATATCGGATAGAAATTATTTCTATCTAGGTAAACAGGCCCAATACACAATATTTATCTGCGGCTCATATAAATGTGATATCAAAATATGAGCCTGGAGGGGAAGATGATGCGAACGAGTACGCTGGGTGTCGAAAGCCTGACGCAAGAACAATATGAAGTTTTCGGTGATTGCGAAAATATTTGGAGGCATAACATTTTTTGGAGCCTGATGGCGTTGGAATGTAAGCTTTTTACTTTACCTAATTCCTATGTTGCAGAATCAGAGATTATGGACATGGTAAGACAGTATGGCAGTCTGTTTAAGCGCTATTATAGTGGAGATACTGCCAATAAATTGTCTGCTATCGTCAATGATTACTGCACCCTGTATTTGAATTTCCTAAAAGACATCGGGAATCAGCACGGTGTCGGCACCTGCCCGTCGGAACAAAAGTGGATTGCAACCGGGGGTGCCCTTGCCAAACTTTTCTCTGAATTGAACGATTTCTGGCTGGAGCGGGAG
>CABUOE010000307.1 GCA_902493155.1 uncultured Eubacteriales bacterium | reverse complement strand
CTATCTTCGCTGTTCGGTGGTGGCGGACCCCATTCGCCGGGGCAACACCGGCGACAACACCCCCGCCGTTTTACATACCTCCATCGTCCCGGGGGAGCAGGTGAAAATCACCGTGGCCCCCAAAGGCTTCGGCAGTGAAAACATGTCGGCTGTCAGGATGATGACGCCGGCGGCGACCCGGGAGGACATCATCGGTGCGGTTGTAGACATCATCCGCACAGCCGGGGGAAACCCCTGCCCGCCCATGGTCATTGGGGTGGGAATCGGCGGGGATTTTGAGCTTTGCGCCTACCTTGCGAAAAAAGCCCTCTGCCGGGAGGTTTCAGAGCACAACGTCGACCCCTTTTATGCCCAACTGGAAGCGGACATGCTGAAAGCCATCAACGAGACCGGCATCGGCCCTCAGGGCTTCGGCGGCAAGACTACTGCTTTGGCCCTTAACATTGAGACCTATCCCACCCATATCGCGGGACTTCCCATAGCCGTCAATGTAGGCTGCCATGTGACTCGGCATCAAACGGTAGTTTTATAACAGAATTTGAAAGTTATGTCTTTTTTATATTATATTTATAAAAAAACAAAAAAATAGTGGAATTTTTTGTACAGTTGTGTTATACTATAACCATAGCAAATGGCTGATACCGCCTGTGCTATATAAAAGGAAAGCCGGGTTCGGATTGGCAAGGCAGGATGCAAGTTCTGCGGTGTTTGCTTGGAAAGAAATCCCCATCAAAAGGATTTCTTTTGATGGGAAAACAGGAGGCATGACTATGAACACGGCATTTGTTGCGAGAAAAATCACTTTGAACGATTCTTTTAAGGAAAGAGCTGAGGCAAAACTCGAAAAACTGGATAAGTTTTTTGACGACGCAAAAGCACAGGTCACTGTTTCCGCACAGAAAGAGTTGGCGACGGTGGAACTGACCGTCTGGGCCAACGGTATGGTTTTCCGGGCTGAGAAGTCTAATGAAAGCAAACTGGACGCTTTGGATGAGGCCGTTGATACGCTGATTCGCCGCATCCGTAAAAACAAGACAAAGCTCCAAAAAAAGGTGAAAGCCTCCGGCTTTGAGCCCATCGCCGAAGAAATCCACGATGAAACAGAGTACGACGTCATCCGCACTAAGGAAGTCGCCTTACGGCCCATGACCGAAGACGAGGCGATCCTCCAGATGAATATGCTGGGCCACAACTTCTTTGTCTTTTTAAACGGCGTGAGCGGGGACGTCAACGTAGTATACCGTAGAAAAACTTCTGGTTACGGACTGATTATTCCCGAAAAGTAGAGCTTTCCATCGGGCCGATTTCATGGTACAATGGTATCATAAAACAGTCTGTGATAATCTTACATGGGAGGATTCCCGGTATAGAGTGCAAAAGGCGGACAGGTTGTCCGCCTTTTTTGATGGACGTTTTGAAATTCCGCAAAGGATGGTTTCAAACAGATGGAAAAATATCGGTATATTGCCCCTTGTATGTTCGGGCTGGAAAGCGTTTTGTCCGGAGAAGTGAAACGGATGGGCGGCGAAGAAGTGAATACCTTCGACGGAAGGGTGGAGTTTTCGGGAGACTTTTCGATTCTCGCCCGGGCGAACCTCTGTCTCCGGACGGCGGAGCGGGTACTCATCAAGCTGGGCGAATTCGAGGCCAAGACCTTTGACCAGCTTTTCGAAGGGGTCAGGAAACTGCCCTTAGA
>CABUOE010000306.1 GCA_902493155.1 uncultured Eubacteriales bacterium | reverse complement strand
TGCATATCGCTATACATCACAAAAGCGCCATCAAAAATTTTGTGGGCTGTCATGGTTCCCTCGCCGCTCTCGTCAAAAAGCTGCAGGACAACGCAATCCTCAGTTTCAATGACATTTTTAACATTTGAGCCGCAGTTTATTTTACCATCAAACAGTTTGATTTCCGCCGCCTCCTTCCATCATAAAGAAATTAAATAACCGTTCCCGTCCTTCCGTATCCTGGAGGAAATAGTTTTCTTCCAATCTGCCGTTTTCCAGATGGATCACATAATTGCAGCACCTGAGTATAAATTCAGGATCATGGGTCACAATCACAATGGTTTTTCCTGAATCGGCAAGTCCTTTGACCGAATCGGCCACCTGCCTCATATGAAAGAGATCAAGGCCGCTGGTAGGTTCGTCAAATAGTATAACCGGACGTTCAGAGGCAATCGCAGAAGCAATCGCCACACGTTGTTTTTGCCCTCCCGAAAGCCCCATCGGATGGCAGGCTTTGTACGGGAGCAAATCCATTTCTGTCAAGATAGCCTCTGCCTTTGCCACATTTTCAGGCGATTCATCGGAATCTTTCCCCGGCATACTTAACAGGACTTCCTCTAAAACGCTCTCCGTAAAAAGCTGATGATTTACATCCTGCATGACCATATAGCATAGCTTCAGCCGCTGTTTGCTTGAATAGGAAGTACCTTCTTTTTCGAGGATACCTTTACATCTTTTTTCCAATCCGCATAAGCAACGGGATAGTGTCGTTTTTCCGGCTCCATTGTGCCCGATGACCGCCGTTACATTTCCGGCAGGAAGCTCTATATTTTCCAGAGAAAGCGTTTCCGGCTGTTTCTTGTATGCGAAATGGAAGTGGTTCAGTTTCCATATCCCCTGCCCTGAATGTAGACTGGCAGGCTCAATGTCTGCAAACTCACCCAGGCCAAGAGGCCGTAATCCCATTTTAGCTTTTTCCGCCGCCGGAATCAACTGAAATTCCGGCAAAGTATAATCCCCTTGTATTTCCCCGTCGCTTAAATATATGATCCTATCTGCCAGATCATAAAGATAGTAGAGCCGGTGCTCCGCAATAATAATTGTTTTGCCCTGTGACTTCAATATTTTTAACAGTTTCCGAAAATCAGCGATGGAATAGGCGTCAAGGTTGGAAGATGGCTCGTCCAAAACAAATACATCCGGTTCCACAGCGGCGGCAGATCCACAGGCGATTTTTTGCTTTTCCCCACCGGAAAGGGAGAAAACACTTCTGTCCAGCAGATTTGTAAGGTTCAACTGCTCTGAGACCAGTTTTACCCGCTTTCGGATTTCTGCTTCTTCCAATCCATGGTTTTCACATCCAAAGGCAATTTCGCTGGTCGTATCCACATTAAAAAATTGAGAACGTGGATTCTGAAAAACAGAACCCACTTTTTTTGATATATCAAACAGGGAAAGCCCGCTCATATCTTCTCCATCAAGCATGACAGTGCCTTCCAGCTTTCCATCGTAATAATGAGGAATCAGTCCGTTAAACAGCCGTGTCAGTGTGGTTTTACCGCAGCCCGATGTTCCGCAGAGCAGTACAAAATCCCCGTCGTTAATAGACAGGTCAATATTTCTTAATGTTCCGTGTCCTTTCCTGTCCCCAATGTCAGTTTCATTTGGAGGGTAGGAAAAAGAAACTTTTTTACATTCGATCATAGGCCTACCTCCCTGTAATC
>CABUOE010000305.1 GCA_902493155.1 uncultured Eubacteriales bacterium | reverse complement strand
GGCTGGAATTTGAAGTAGATTCCGAAAAATCCTACAAGTTTTACAAATTTTCAGCGGCGTTGCCGTTAGAAAGGCGTGACCATTTATGAAAGTATCGAAACAAGAATACAGTGAGATGACAAAACAGGCATCCCACAACACCAAAAGTTATTTTACCATCCCCATGGCATTTTTAATCGGCGGCCTTATCTGTGTTTTGGGGCAGGCGCTCATCTTTCTTTATCAAAACTGGGGCCTGAGCACAGAAAAAGCCTCCTCCTTAGCCTCTATTACGCTTGTTCTCCTCAGTGCGCTGGCCACTGGCTTCGGCATCTATGACAAGCTGGCCAAGCACGCTGGAGCAGGTACTCTGGTTCCCATTACCGGATTTGCCAACGCGGTGGTTTCTCCGGCGCTGGAGTTTAAGAGCGAGGGCCTGATTTTGGGCCTCGGAGCGAAACTCTTCACCATAGCGGGACCGGTCATCGTCTACGGCGTAGCAGCGTCGGTTCTTTACGGCGTGATTTACTGGTTTTTTACCATGATATAGCACCTGTCTACTTGTGAAAATAGAGTTTTCCTTTTTTATAAAATAAAAATGGCGCAGTGGTTAAACTACGCCATTAAAAGTTATTTTACTGTGAAGCAGGCAAAGCCATAGGGGGCAATGTCAGTGGATAACTTTACCTTACTGCCGTCTAAGCTGCCTTCACAGCGGTAGCAGTCCAGGGAGGTATATTCCCGATCGAGATTGATTTCAGGGGTGAAGATTTCATCCGAAAAGAAGTTCCAAATACCTACTGTCAGCTGGTTGCCGTTTCTGCGGCAAAGCATATAAGTATTAGGATGACCGAAACAAGTAGCAGGGAGAGGTTTTCCCTGAAGCCATTCGATTCCCTTTGCAAGCTGTCTTGGACGGAGATAGTTTCGGAATACAGTTGTCGGCAAAAGCATGTTTGTAGAGCCAAAAGAAGCGGCGGAAAAAGCAAAGACCATAAATTTTTGACCCTTTGCGTTTTCATAGAGATAGCAGGCAGGATAACTGTTTCCCTCCAATATACCGTCAGGCGGCAGTACCCCCAATCCATCGGAACAGGAATAAAATTTACTGAGAACTTTGGCGCCTTCTTTTAACTCAAAATGATAAAAGACTTTATCATCGTCTGCACTCGCTAAAATCAGCTCATCTTCTTCGATAAATTTCTCTGCAAGAGGGGCTTTGGCTCTTTCAAAGGATTCGATACCCACATCGATCCCTTTTTTCATGAGTTTTTTGGCGCCGGAGGCATCTAAGATCACGCCACGGCTTAACATGCTTTCGTCTAAATATTTTGCGTTTTCACCGAAGACCAGAATAGCTCCTTCCCTGTTTTCGTATGTGGTGGGCAGTCCATTGTCGGTCATGAACCACTGAGAAACAACTGGAAGCAAACCGATGGAGCTGTAATGTTCAACGCGGCAGTCTTCGTCAAACTCAATGGACGCAAACTGTTCGGGCACTTCCAGCACGTTAAGCCCCACGGTGTCGCCGGTAAAACGGCGTTCGATCTCTTCATAAAGGGTTTTGTTTCTCACATGGCGTTCGATGTAGCCGGTTTCATAGGAGGCGGAGGAATTATAATCTAGCATGTATTTTAAGATTCCGTCGGTTTTACCATCTGCTCTTAAAACGGTGTCAAAACCTTCCAGCAGAGCGGCAGGCACATTGTGCCGGGGCCGCGGGAAGGTATCCCCTTCAGACCAGAGTTCGTTTTCTTTGCCCTG
>CABUOE010000304.1 GCA_902493155.1 uncultured Eubacteriales bacterium | reverse complement strand
CCACATGCACCGCAACAGCATCCCGATATACGGAGATTGTGTACTGCTGCCCAGTACCAAACCGGCGATCCATGCAATTGCTGACGAGCTGTGCGTTTCTTTTTCCTCATTGCTGATTCAGCTGAAAAAGTACAACCTGGTAGACCGACGGGATATGCAGGAATACTTTCTGAAAATGAGGGAAGCAACATGAGCGAATATTCACCATACCGCAGGCCCTCTCTCCCAGTTCCCGAGAAACAAGAAAAGCTGGATAAATCTGCCGATGAAGCATCCTGCCTGACACTTCGAGAAATTCGTTGTCCTCGTTGTAACTTTCCAATTATGAAAGTTTATTCGGATGCAGTTGGTCACGTTCGCCCCAAGTGTCCCAAATGCAAAGCCCAGGACCCAATCAACCTTGCCTACTTCCGTAAGCAGAAGGGTATTGCCCGCCTGAAAGAGAAATACTATTAACTGAATAACACGACTTACATTCGCGTATGCGGAGCCGATCTATGATCGAGACTGCCCTAGCACCGTACAAAGTCGGAATCAATGGGATAACCATACCCATTTTGATTCCACTTTTACGGTGCTTTTTTGCTGCCCGCTGCGCTTTGTACGATGAAAAGAAGTCCTTTCCCGGATCGCTCCGCGGAAAGGACTTCTTATGTTTCTTACGCTCTGGCAGGAATGTCTGGCACAATACCCCTGATCTCCGGAATTTTGACCCAATCAAAATCAAAATTCAAAGGAGATTACTATGGTTTACAACTACAATCGGGAAAAGCACGCATTTGACCAGCGTTGGACATATCTGCACAAGGCATACAGCCACGCGGGAATGTCAGAAACCGCCATCGCAGATATATATAAATTTGACAAAGAGGAATTCAACTGTACACGCAGAGAAAGAGAACACGCTCTGGTCAGTCTTGACAGCCCTAATTTTGAAGAAGGCAGCTGCGGTCTGGATTTGTTTGCGCTTGGCTACTACACCTGTGATTCCTATTCAACCGTCCCGGAAAAATATGCTTGGATCGACCAGATTCAGGACGAAGCACTGTATGGCCGTCTCCTGCAGCTGTCTGGTGATGATAAAGAGCTGCTGACACTGATTGCCTTTGCGGGATTTTCTGTCCGCGAAGCCGCCGCTGTCTTCCATATAAGCGTCCAGGCCATCTACAAGCGTCTCAAGAAAATCGGTCGGCTGCTATATGGCTGAGGAGGTCACGCTATGAACTACCCTCGATCTGACTCCGCTGTCCGTTCCGCAGCTTTGGAACTTACACTGTGTCCGGCATGTGCCAGATACTTTTACAATGCCCCGGATGTCACAATCCGAAGGCTCGATTCCTTTCAGCAAGTAAAGGAACTGTGTTCCTATTGCGGCGTTCGCTTTGGCTGGGATTACACAGTCCTCCGCAAACAGTCCCGGCGGAATAACGCTCCCCATAAATGGGAAAAATCAACCATATAGATTGGAGGGAAAGTATGGACAAGCTACAAATTAACAATATAACATACGTTGTTCAACGTGAATTTGTCGGTGAAAAAGCACCTTCCGATCTGATCCGTGAGCGTATTCGCCAAGCACATTGCCAGTCTTTACCTTTGACAACCCCTGCCTCCCATGTGTATAATTCAGGCGAAAGCACCTCAACGACGAGGTATGCTAAATGAATTCAACAACATCTAACCATTTTCCAACTGCAAATTTTTCTCTAAGGAGGTATACAAGCACAACTTCTCTCTCCCTTGCCTACGCC
>CABUOE010000303.1 GCA_902493155.1 uncultured Eubacteriales bacterium | reverse complement strand
GCTGGAACTGGGTAGGAAACAAATGCTACTACTTTAACGCCAGCGGCAAAATGGCGCAGAACACCACCGTAGGCGGCTACAAGTTAGACGCTAGCGGCGCTTGGGTGAAATAAGCTTAGCTGTTATTTCTATAGCGTATGCTCCTTATACTAGTTCTCCTTCTTATAATCTCCATATCATTGCTCTGGTGGTGAACGCATTGCCTTGGCAGACAAAACCCCCGATCGGAAAGATCGGGGGTTTTGCTTTGCATGATAAGCACTGAGCTATTTTTGAGACATTTTTCGATAAGCCCTGGGTGAGATAGTGGTTATTTTTTTAAAAGCCATGGAAAAATGAGATACGCTGTCAAAATTTAAAGAACAGGCGATTTCAGTAATCTGCATGTTGCTTTCGGCGAGTAAAGCCTTTGCTTTGTCGATTTTCCGATTTAGGATATAGGTTGAGATAGAACATCCCATTTTTTCCTTGAAGATGCGATACAGGTAAGAACGTTCTATTCCCACTTGTCTTGCAACATCCCGAACAGTGAGGCGGTGGAAGCAATTGTTTTCAATATATTCTGTGGCGTTTTTAATGTATTCCTCCGCAGCTTCGGGCCTCCCCGCTTTCGAAGTGGCAATACAGGAAAAAAACAGATAAAGGTAGCCGATCATGGCATATTCCTTATAGCCCGCAGAATGAAAGGATCGGTATAGACTTTCCAGATACTCTTTGACTTTATCATCTTTGTCATAGGTAAAAATGGGATTTTCCTCGTTTAAATTTGCTTTTTCCAGCATATTCCGTGCCTCAATCCCGTTAAATCCCACCCAGTAATATTCCCATGGGTCATCTGCGTCCGCGCGATAGGAGGCGGATTGATTGGGCGTAATGAGAAAACCTTGTCCTGTACGAACGGGATAAGTATTTCCCTGAGAAAAGAATTCCCCTTTTCCTTTTACCACGAAATGAATCAAAAAATGATCCCATACGGCTGGGCCATATGAGTGTAATTTATCGGAAGCCTGCCATCCGCATTGGTGTACCGCCACAACGGTGCTTGGCTTTTGATGAATGTAGCAGGTGTCTCCCATACAGCTCTTTCCAATATATTTTCCCATATTTTCTAATTTCCTTTTTTATTTTTATCAATCTGTAGTGTACATGTATAATCTTACCATAAAGTTATCTTATTTTATCACCAATACAACAAATTTATAAAAACGACACGCAATTACTACTATCTATTGTAACAGAAAACCGTCATAATTTAAATAGATTTTAGGTGAAACATATCAGAAATGATGAAGAAAAGGAGGAGGAGTTGAATTTATCCGTTTTTATCATTTGTGATTTTTATAAATGAGATTATGATCAAATCGAGAAGGAGAAGAGTATGAGACAAACATCTTTAAAAAAGAAATTTGCCTCTCTGATGTGCTGTATGCTGTCGCTGACCTGTACACTCGGTAGTATTCCGGCCAGCGCTTCCACTGATCAGCCTGTAGAGAATTTAGCACTCCATTGTTCTTATGAGACGTCCGGAGCTCCCAGTGCGGATTATCCTGACAGCGGCGGAGAATTAACCGACGGAGTTGAAGGTACCAGCAGCTATGGAGACAGCGCTTGGTCTGCTTACCTATACGTAGCAGATTTGGAAATTACAGTGGATTTGGGAGAATCCAAGGATTTTTCTAAAGTGGAGGGAGTTTTTCTCAATTCCATAAACAACGGCGGGATTCCATATCCGGAATGGGTCCGTTTTTCCTATTCG
>CABUOE010000302.1 GCA_902493155.1 uncultured Eubacteriales bacterium | reverse complement strand
ATCCGCTTTCTGCAGCAATTTGTTGCAGCAGCTCTCTGTCGTAGCAGGGAATTCCCAACTCTGTTGCGACGGTTTTTCCAATTGTGCGTCCTCCGCTTCCAAACTCCCGGCTAATGGTAATAATCCTGTTTTTCATGCACAACTCCTCCTTAAGTGATAATCATGCACGCGACGACCGAAGCGCATGTTCCTTTTTGAGATGATTCCTTTCATACAAAAGCAGTACCAACGATAAAACAAATGCCAACCCATCTGCAACCGGCCCGGTCCACAGGACCCCCTCCACGCCCATAAAGGTCGGAAGGATGAGCGCTGCTGGAATAAAGAAAATAATTTGACGTGCCAATGAAAGGATGGCGGATTTCACGGGCTTGCCCACGGCCTGCAGATAGACCGCCGCAATGGTCTGAAACCCGGTCAGGGGACAAAGAAGCAGGAAAACACGAAATGCCATAACAGCAAATTCGTTATAAAGCCCTTCTTCTGAGCCAAACAGGGACACGACGGTCATGGGCGCAAATTGAAAGAGCAAAAATGCGAGGACCGATACAATTTCTGAAGCAATCAAAGAGATCTCAAGAGCCTGCTTAACGCGTTGAAAGTTCTTGGCGCCGTAGTTAAAGCCGATGATAGGTTGGGCACCGGTGGCAATACCCAGCAGAATAGCAATCATGATTTGATTGACCTTCATGACAATGCCGGTTGCTGTAAGAGGAATTTCCGCTCCATAGACGGAGGAAGCACCGTAAGTGGCCAGAAGGTTATTGGTTAGCGCCATGACGATTGTGATGGCAAACTGGGTAATAAAGCTGCTCAAACCGAATGTCGCAATGCTTCCGCAGGTTCGTATGTTCAGACGAAAGGCAGAAGCGCTGAGCCGTAAGGTTTTGAAACGGGGCAAATAAACGACAGACACCACAAAAGATGCCACCTGGCCGATGACGGTTGCAATGGCGGCTCCCTGCATGCCCATATGAAACACAAAAATCAGCACCGGATCGAGAATGACGTTGAGAATCGCGCCGATTACCATGGAAAACATCGCATATTTGGGGCTTCCATCCGCGCGGATCATGGAGTTGATGGCGGCCGAAATCATCATAAAGGGAAGCCCGGCTCCGATGATGTAACCATAATCCAGCGCATAGGGGCGGAGAATTTCTGTGGCGCCAAACAGCGTCAGCAGGGGATCGATAAAAATGATAAATACAATGGCCAGAATAATGCTTACAACTACGGACAGTGTAATTGCGTTTCCCACGCCTTTCTGGGCTGCCTTTGCCTCGCCCTCGCCCAGTTTCAGGCTCAAATACGCCGCACCACCGTTGCCAATCATCATGGACAGTGCCAGCGCGATGATCGTAATGGGAAAGACGATGTTGGTAGCTCCATTGCCCAGATAGCCCACGCCCCAGCCGATGAAGATCTGGTCCACAATGTTATACAGTGAGTTCACCAGCAACGCAATCACACTGGGGATGGCAAATCGTACAATGAGTTTGCCGATTGGCTCTGTAGCGAAGGAGCTTTTCTTTTCGGGGATTGTAGTTTCCATAGGGAGGTCCCTCCTTTTGTTACTTGATTGGGGGAAAAAGCGGGCAGCGTGCGGAGGAAATTCTCCACATACTGCCTTAAGAAGCCGGATTTACTCGGATTCGACATTTTGGAGGATGAGGTCGGCCAAGCACGATAGTTCCTGCCGCTGTTCCGTAGTAAGATTACGGCACAGCTCTGCAAAGACCTCTTCATCCTGGGCCAGAATCATGTGATGAATGCCGGCCGATCGTTCCGTGCAGACAATTTTCTTGTA
>CABUOE010000301.1 GCA_902493155.1 uncultured Eubacteriales bacterium | reverse complement strand
ACATTTGCATCGCTATTCTTATTATGTTGCATCCTATGCTCTTTTCCTGCATCCCCGGAAGCAAATAAACCATTGCTTTCTCTATTCCCTTTTTAGATTTTTTCTCCTTTTCAAAAAACAGCTCGACAAGCGGCTTTGTTTTGATTATAGTATAGCTAACGAACGTTAGTTAGCGAGGTTGGTATGAAGCAGGAAGATACCAAACAGCGTATCCTGGAAAAATCACTGGAGCTTTTTGCCTCAAAGGGGTATGATGCCGTCAGCGTGGGGGAAATTGCAAAGGCCGTTGGCGTCAAGGCACCCTCGCTCTACAACCACTTTGCCAGCAAACAGGCCATTTTTGATGCCATTGTGGAGAGCACTGCTGCCCATTACGAAAAAGACACAGGTGAAATTTCCATCCATGTGCAGGATGTCAAACAGGACTTTGCACTGTTCGCCCATATTTCAGAGGATGCGTTGGTTGAAAAGGTTCATCAGATTTTCTTTTACTCCCTGCACGATCATACCGTCAGCCAATTTCGCCAGATGATGACGCTAGAGCAGTTTCGTTCCCCAGAGCTGGCTGAACTGTATTCCCGGCGATATGTGGACCGAATGATCGACTATCATGCGGATATCTTCCGCACCCTTATTTCACTGGGTATTCTGCGGGCAGAAGATCCCGACACGTTGGCGCTTCAATACGTCTCCCCGGTCATTACCCTTCTCAGCGTTTGTGACCGCCAGCCGGAACGTGAGGCCGAATGCCTGGAAAAGCTGGTCGCCCATGTAAGGCTGTTTTTCCGTACCTTTAATATAAAGCGAGGTGAACCATGAATTCAAACAAAGAACATTGGATTTTGTGCCCCGCCTGCGGCTCCAAAACGCGGGCACGGCTGCTGCCGGATACTGTGTCTGTTGGATCCTTCAATTCGGTCTTGAAGAATTCTGGATACATCTTAATGTCCTCATCGAGCGAAGCCCATACCAAATGTTCTTTGCTGTTATCCTCCATAAAGCTTTCACTGATCGGCGCAAAAGCATCAGGCACTTTCATATAGAAGAAAAGCGAAATCTCATAAATCAGCTTGTTCCGATTGGAAGGCATGTCGCCATAGAAATAGTTTTCATGCACAAAGCCAAGGCGGTCAATTTCCATCTGAACGCCTGTTTCCTCCAACACCTCACGGACGACAGCCTCTTCTGCTGTTTCACCGAATTTTACCCTGCCGCCAACGGAGTAGAGATAGTCTCTGTCATTGCCAACCATCAAAATCTTTCCATCCTTCATGATGATTGCGCCGACACGGATATTCAAAATTCCATCGTCACAGGCTACGCACATATCTTTGTTCATTGTTTTTCCACCTTATCACCGTTTTGCTATTTCAAGACATACTTCCATGCACTGCTTTCTTGATAGTAGAAGAACTCGCTCAGATTTTCTTCTTTGAAAACCCGTAGCATATCACGCATATCCAAAGACAACTTGAGATTAGGCAGATTTGCAATATCTTCCCACCAAACCCGACCTTCGGAGCTGGAATGTAATTCGCCATCAAAACAAGTTGTCTTATAAAGCAGCACAACAACCTGCACTGATTTTCACACCAGTCTTTGATACCGCAGAGCTGGGGAGAACGGATATGCAGTCCAGTTTCCTCCTGCACCTCACGAATCACGGCATCCGTAAAGGATTCTCCCGGCTCTATTGATGCCCGGCCAGTCCCGTTTTTTCCGGTCGATCACGACAACTCGGCTGCCATCACAGATCATGCACATATTTGTAAATTCAACCGTTTCGGTTCTTGCCATTATGTTAAAACTCC
>CABUOE010000300.1 GCA_902493155.1 uncultured Eubacteriales bacterium | reverse complement strand
GACAAAGTATTGGCTGCTCTCGTTCTTTTTATCTCATATTATATTTGACGCTTACGTTGTAAGGTCGAACCGGGAGAAATCATGGAGATATTCCCCGGATTATGTCGATGGGTAAAAGAAAAGCGGCCCTTATCCGCCCATGGGATAAAGACCGCTTTTCCTGATTTCCTTTTCTGCTCTGTCCATGCGCCTCACCTCGCTTTGCGTGTTCAAAGGGATTTGGGGATAAACTGCCACACTAAGAGTTTACATGACAAATTTCACCAGTTATGTGCGAAGTTTTCTGTTGTTTGAGATAATTTTTCTGACTAACAGGTAAACAAAGAGAGGGTTGCTCTTTTGCGATGGGCAACCCTCTCTTATTAGGCATCAAGTTTGTAGCCAAACCGAAAAACAGTTTTGATAAAAATAGGATGCCTGGGATCAGACTCCAACTTCTTCCGCAGACGCCAGATCGTATTATCTACGGTAGTCATACCGTACTGATATTCCTCACCCCAGACTGCCGCATAAAGTTGCTCCCTTGTGTAAATCCTACCAGGGGATTTCGCCATGCAGTAAAGAATGGAGTATTCGCTGTGATTTAGGCGAATTTCCCTTCCGGCCTTCAGTACTCGCCGAGAAGCCGGGTAGATTTCAACATCTCCAAAAGACAGCATGGAGGATGTGGCTTCAACAACTTGAACAGACTTATCCCGCAAAGCATCCATGATAGTCTTAAAAACGGTTTCATCCGGGTCGATTGCCCGTATAATGATGATCTCCTCCGTGTTGTCATCACCTCATCTTTTCAAGGCATTTTTGTCTGTTCTTTAGATTCTTCAAACGCTGCGGATACAGCTTTAAGTTGCTGGAAACTGCTCTCGCTGATTGCGTGCTCCATCCGGCAGGCGTCGCATTCCGCTTCCTTTGGATCAACACCAGCACTTACCAGCAGGCGAGTGAAGAAACAGTGCTTCTCATAGGTCTGTTCTGCTACCTCCCGGCCCACATCTGTTAGATGGAGAAAGTGGTCATCATCCATTATGAGAAATCCACCGTTTTTTAGAGTATTGACTGCATGGCACACGCTTGGTTTTGATACTTCCATGTGCCGGGCTATATCCACGGAGCGTACTGCTCCTTTATGCATTTGGATTACTAAGATGGCCTCTAAATAATCCTCACCGGATGCGGTGGCTTGCTGTTTTCTTTTCATATTTTCCTCTTAGGACTTTCATGTCGGTAAAGAAGACATTTGTTGTTTCTGCTGAAGAGCAACCAAATGCTCATACAGCCCGCCTTTTTTAGCCAACTCGCTGGGAGTCCCCATTTCAGTCACTTTCCCTTTGTCCAAAACAACTATCTTGTCTGCATTCGCTATGGTCCTCATGCGATGCGCAATAACTATCACTGTCCTACCTTTTAATAACGCTGACAAGGCAGTTTGTACCATTGTTTCGCTTTCTGCATCCATAGATGCAGTTGCTTCATCGAGAAGAATAACAGGAGCATTTTTTAATAAGGCACGAGCAATAGAAATGCGCTGGCGCTCGCCACCGGATAATTTACTTCCATTTTCCCCGATATTCGTGTCATAGCCTTGCGGTAAACGATCAATAAACTCATCACATTGGGCGGCCTTTGCTGCGGCTCTGACATCTTCGTCAGATGCTCCGCTACGGCCAAGTCGTATATTTTCCATTACCGATTCGTCAAAAAGGGTGACATTCTGGAATACGATTGCATAGTTTTTTAGCAATACTTCCGGTTCAACGGTTTTGACGTCTATGCCTCCAAGTGTTATGAGTCCGGAATCTGCATCCCAAAAACG
>CABUOE010000299.1 GCA_902493155.1 uncultured Eubacteriales bacterium | reverse complement strand
GTTTGCCAACACGCCGGGCGGCGCTCAGGCCAGCAGCGTGATCTACAGCCTGATTGAAACGGCGAAGGAGAACGGCTTAGATCCGTACCGTTATCTGCTATGGCTCCTGCAAAACGCGCCGCAACTGAGTGAAACGGATGCCGCATGGGCTGAAAAGCTGCTTCCCGCAAATGCCCAATGTCACTTAGTTAGCAAGGAAGGAACCTCACAAAGACAGCACACAGCAAAGCGAAAGCAAGCTGTGTGCTGTTTTTTGCGACATTAGAGCATGACAACAAAGCGGATCGGAAAATCCGCTTTAAAAAGAATGTTCAAATCACAAGAATTATGCTACTCTATAGGTGAAGCTGGCAGAAGATTTCTGCGTTAGCTTACGAGTATCTTTTCGACCGAGGCGAATGGGCGAAATATATCTCATAAGCATGGCTTCAAGAATGGGTGGAGGGACATCTCCAAGGAAGAATTGTCTGCAAATATGTACTGCATCAGAGAAATTAACCTTATAGGTATGCGTTTTCTGTGCCTGCCGGATGACTACGGACTGTGTAATCAATTCGCAGAAGTTGTACATGGTGAGCTTGGCAAAAATCTCCTGGAGAACGAACTCCACCTTTTTTGCGTGTAAATGAAGAAGTCCCAGAGTGTGTTTCAAGTTGCGGAAAGAGGTCTCAATACCCCAGCGCATCGCATAAAGCCTCTTAATATCATGTAAAGGGAAAGCGGATGCATCCAGATTCGTAATAATGGTTTCACACGCGGTATCTGAGATAGGAAAGCGAACGATTCTGAAATGCAGTTCAAAGAATACAGCAGGGTCGTACTTTCTTGATGTGCGTGGCAGATAATCAAATCGGATGGTATTTGTGATATGCCTATAGTGATTTTTGTCTTTAAGCAGTTCTTTTACTTCATTTGACTGCTTATTTGTCAGTTTCAAATGGAAAGGAACATCGAACTCATCTGTGGCTGGCAAAGCAAGGCCAGATGCAATACCGGCTGTGCCGTCCTTAATTCTGATCAAGAAATTCCAGCCCTTCTCCTGAATGTGAGCAAGATTGTTATAGGATTCATAGCCTCTGTCCGCAAGGAGCAAAGCGCTTTCAATAGCAGAGCGATCTACCATGGCAGTTCATGCAGCGGATTCGTCAGCCTTTCTGCTTTTCTGAACAAGAGCATCCACATAAATGTGCTGGTGCAAATCATACATAGCGTTGATATGCAGCAGGTTGTATGCTCTCTGCCCGTTTACCCCCGGATAGTAGGAATCCGGGTCTTTGGGATTGGCTGCAATCTGTAAATCGGAGCCGTCAACGGCAAGAAGACGGATGCCTCTGTACAGCTTGTTTTCGTCGACACTTCTGGAGAAGTCATGGAATAGGGATTCAAACGCCTCTGGAAGGATTGTAGATCGTCGTTGGATAAAAGCAGAAGAAGTTCCCGTAGAGGGATCCAAGCCAAAGAAATCCATAATTTCGTGGTTAAGCGTTCCGCCTCTAAAGGCCAGGATGAAGGGAATCACTTTTTGAAAGGAAAACTTCCTGTTCCTGGTATTGTCTTTGCCGGGTCTTGCGGAGAAGAGCCATTTGTAGTCTGTCATAGCTTGAATTGCATCTTTCAGTGCTTTTTTTACGGTTTTTGGATTCATAAGTAAGCCTCCTCGTAGTTTGGCGTGTCGGGACACGCTTCTAACTACAAAGGCCATTTTGCTAACAGAAGTTAGCAAAATGGCCGCACGAAATGATACTTTTGTCAAGCCCTGTTTTGAATTATTACGAAAATCATAACCACCGGCCGTGCCGGTGGTTTGCACTAGCCCCCTTGGGGCAT
>CABUOE010000298.1 GCA_902493155.1 uncultured Eubacteriales bacterium | reverse complement strand
CTGCACAAGCACATGTACACCATGCTGTCCAATTTGCTGATACAGCTCAAGCTGGAAAACCCGACAGCTTTGTTTGATACGGTTATACCGACTTACAGTCAGTCCAGAGATAAGTTGTCCATGGATGAATCGTTCAGCAAAGCATTTCGGGAAATTTGCGACCAGATACACTCGGCAAGGCAAAGCAATATCGATGACTTTTCGATGAATGTTATGCAATATATCGACGATAACATTCAAAACTCAAATCTATGCGTTAATACCATTATTGATAAGTTCGATATTTCGGGGCCTACACTGCAAAAAATCGTTAAGAAGGCAGCAAACACGACTTTTTCCGGCTATGTTGAGGCAAAAAGGTTATCTCTAGCCTATATGCTGCTTTCATCAAGCAACATTGGAATTCAGGAAATTGCCGAGCGATGTGGATTCTCTTCTTCAAATTCATTCTACAAGGTTTTCAAGCGAAAATATACCTTCTCGCCCAGCTCTGTAAGAGATGAAAATGCCGAAAGAAAATCTGCGGAAAAATAAACGATTCCATAAATAATTAGAGCAAAGAGCCGAACGCGCAAGATGGACTATTCCACTGCCCAACGGACAATAGAAAATAGAGACCTCCTGTTGTAGAATAAAAACTACGACAGGAGGTTTTCATATAGGCACAGGAACTCAGTTGCTCAGCGTCATTTTCCCGGGATGTATTGTAACCGCTCAATAATCAGCTGGCGGAGATTGTAATGAATCCTGTTCGGCAAGGAATATTCCAGTTTTTTTGCTTCATTGCGTACGCCGCTCTGCAAAATCACCTCGACCGGCAAAATTGAGCAGTGGTTCCGCGTAAATTGAGCAATAGAACCGCTCGGATCAAGCAGTCCTACCGCTCAGGTTGAATATGGACAGCACAAAACTGTCAAGGTATCATAAATATGGTCGGAGTCAGATGCAGACCCTGCCTTTTGCGCATGGGCTCCTTGCCTCCAATGACTATGGTGTAGGCATCGTAGACAATACGGTCGCAGATGGCATCAGCCAGCAATAGGTCAGACAGCTTTTCCGGCCAGCCCGGAATGTCAAATTGGGAACAGAAGATCGTGGAGTTTCGCTTGTACCGGGACTCCACGATTTCCAATAAGTCCCTAGCTTCCGTTTCTTTCAAAGGGTACAGAAGCCATTCGTCAATAATGAGCAATGCGTACTTCCTGTACTGGGCCATGAGTTTGCAGACGGTGCCGCTGCCTCTAGCAATTTGGAACTCTACCAGCAGATCCGGGAGCCAGATGTACTTCACCACATAAAACCGTCTTGCGGCAGCCATACCCAGAGCGCAGGCCAGATAGGTTTTGCCGCTGCCAGTGGCTCCCAGCAGGATGATGTTATGATCTCCGGAAGTCTTGATGAGCAACTACAACGAAGCACGGGAAATTGAGAAGCGCGCGCTTGCCGCAATGGTGGAGAGAAGTTTCTATCCAGAAATCGCCGTAAGCACCCCGCAGGCAGCTTCCATTATGGAAGTGCTGAACCAAAATCCAGACCTTGCAGGTCAGATTTTGAAGAATCTGCTTCTTCAAATGGCTTATGCTCAACCGAACACCACAGTCACAGGTTTAGCAGGCGCATTAGCAGACTCAGCCGCGCCTGCTGCCGACGCATCCGATTAGCAGAGATACGGACAAGGGATACGATCCTTGTCCGCATCTCCCCCCTTCTCACAAACCCAACTGAGCTATAAAAAAATCACCCTCCGTGTCTATAACGGAAGGTGACATTTCGTGGAGCTGATGGCCGGATTCGAACCGGCGACCTCATCCTTACCAAGGATGCGCTCTACCGACTGAGCTACATCAGCATC
>CABUOE010000297.1 GCA_902493155.1 uncultured Eubacteriales bacterium | reverse complement strand
GCAGGGGGGATTTTCGGGATGCACTTGGGGCTGTCGTTACATACAGAAGAGTGTACGGGAAATACGGCTGAATACTTATACACAAAGCCTTGTGGACGGAAACAGATTTATATGGGAAAGCTGCTATGTGCGCTTGCCGGAATATGTGTAACAGGGATTTTTTATCTGGCGACTTCATTTCTAACGATGACTCTGTTCCGTTTCGGATTTCCCATCGGGGAATTTTTCTTGGTGGCAGGTTCGTTTATTCTCATCTCCCTCTTTTTTGCACTATTGGGACTGATGGTTGGAATATTTCACCCCAATAATCGTTCCCCACTTCTGACAGCCGGATTGGTTGTGTTTGTGGAATATTGTATCACTTCTTTTTCGAGGACTGTCAATATCCGGGCAATCGGCTTTTTATCGCCGTTTTCTTTTTTCAGTCCAGCGGAAATCCACAATGCTGGAACTTATTCATGGGACTATATGCTCTGGTATCTGCTCCTGCTGTTTGGGTTTGCGCTGCTGGCATACTGGAAAATCTTGAAGCGGGATATTGCGTTGGCTGTGTAAAGGAGGAAACGAATGAAGGCGTTAGTGAAAAACGAGCTGCGCTTAACAAGAAAACTACTGCTGATCTGGATGGGAATTGTCTTGATTTTGTGTGGCTTCGCTTACTTTGAGTATTTGTCACTAAAGGAAAGCCTCAATGAGCTGACAGGGCTAATATCGAATTTTCCGAAAATTCTGAAAGCTATGTTTGGTGTGAGCGGTGATCTGACTTCTGCTTTGGGCTGGTATGGCTGTATGTATTATTGGGTCACGATGCTAACCAACAGCTATGCGGTCTATCTCGGTGTTTCGTGTGTAGCGAAAGAACAGGCGCAGGGAACGGCAGAATATCTATTTACAAAACCAGTGGGTCGCAACAAGGTTGTCTGTGCCAAAGCAGTTGCCTGTGTATGTAATTTGCTTGCACTTGCGGTATTCAGCGGGTTATGTAATTATTTTACCGCCATTTTACCGCTAGGCGGTTTAGAGCAAAGAAACGCTGCTTTTACCACCACATTGGGCCTGTTTTTGACAGGGTTGACTTTGTTTGCAATCACGCTTCTGGCCTCCAGCCTGACGAGAACCTATAAAGGGGCTGTTCGGATAGGCGCGGGAATATTATTGCTCTTTTATGGCATCAGCATCACCGCCGAATATCTTGAAGCTCCAATGCTGTACTGCTTAACGCCATTAAAATTCTTCGATGTTTACACAGTGGCAATAAGTGGAATACAGTTTTCGTTCTTCCTATTGGCTATGATAATTGCGATTGGTTCTGTTATCACAGCTCAAAAAGTTTGGACGCTCAGGGAAATTTGAAATGAACGATATGGATAGCTTCGAGTGGCTGCTATGTCCTGTCTGTAACAGTAAAACTCGTATCAAGCTGCGGTTAGATACTGAGCTGAAAAACTTTCCTTTGTTTTGTCCTAAATGCAAACAAGAAACTTTAATCAGCGTAGAAAAATTTAAGATTTTAGTTATCACAGAGCCAGACGCACAGACGCAGAGCCGATAACCCGTTAGCCCTCAGGCGCGGATTATCGGCTCTTTTGTTTTCGGCGGCTGTCAATTAAAGCCGCCGCGTTATACGACGACTTTATGAGGAACACGGCGGTTTCCGAGGAGGGATCGTCGTGTTCATTTTGCTTTTTCATAGTACGCATGATCTTCACCAGCTAAAAAAAGCGTAGCTCCCCCTCCGGGCAAGTCCGGCATTGGACGCGAAATTTGCCAGTACATTAAGAATAATGTCATTTCACGCGCTTGTGTGGCATCACGCCATGCGAGCGCGTTTTTCTATACCCACCTTGGGACAAGTTGTCCCGAGG
>CABUOE010000296.1 GCA_902493155.1 uncultured Eubacteriales bacterium | reverse complement strand
TCGCAAAACACATAGAAATGGTCTGCCAAAGAATGGGGGAGCGTTTCTGACCACAGAACCTACCACACACCGCCTCTGATCACCATAGAAACACTATGTTCAAAGAGTTCTGAGAAAGAGCGGATTGGATATGAAACGCTAAAAAGCAACCACAAAAAGCAGAGAAAATTTCACAGAGTCCTTCGGATTCATAGGGCATCGGCTACAAGTTCCGCTACTCAGGCTAAAAATCAGCTGTTTTCGTATAAAAATAGCGAATTCTTCTTGCTTTATGTTGTAAGAAGCAAATTTTACAATTTTGATTTCACAGGCGACTGCCAAATACTACAGACGGTTTTCTGGCTTTATCACAGGAAGGGTGCCCCTTTTCACAAGGAGCACCTTTCCTGTTGGTTTTCTATGCCGTGGGTTCTGATTTCCCGCTAAGAAAAGATTGGGAAATCTATATACTATATATTGAAATTGGAATCCAGACGGCTTCCAACGGCGGCTTTGCTTTACGCCCCGGCATGTGTTTCTTTCCATTTACTTCCGGAATTTCAAACTACACCGGCTTATTTTGCGGCTCGAGAAGCGCAATATGAGAACTGGAATTCTTATCCAAGTTCATCCAAGATCTGCCGTAGCGCACTACAGGATTCTCCACTGTAACAAAGGCATCGACTGTCTCCAGCACATCATAGCCAAAGTTCTCGCCGCGATAGTGCATTGGAACCGTTATATTCGGCCGCAGCTTTTCTACAACAGCCCGGGCCTGGACGGCATCAATCGTATAGTATCCACCGACGGGAATCAATAGTGCATCAAGGCCTTCTAATTCCTCGATCTGTGACTGCATCAATTCGCAGCCTAAATCTCCCAAATGAGCAACGGTAAACTGGCCGTCATCCAAAATATGAATCAGATTGCTTCCACGCAGGGTTCCCTGCTGATCGTCATGCCATGTGTCGATGGTTCTTACTGTAAACGGGGAATTCATACCCTGGCGCAGAGTAACTGCCTCCTTGCCGTTATGGTCCCGGTGCTCATGGCTACACAACACCTGATCGGCCTACTCAGCAATTGGACGATAACCAGGTACGCTGCCATCCTGATAGGGATCTAGGATGATCTGGTATCCTTTGGATTCAATCTTAAAACACGAATGTCCTAACCATGTAATTTTTATAAAGACTCCTCTCAGTCCAAACAATTTGATATGGACAGATGCGGTATCATCCCACAGCGCTCGAACAAGGCAAGCGCGTTCCCACGAAAAATTTTTTCCTGGTCTCCTGCCCCGAAGAACGATTTCTGAATATAGGACATTTCTTTTTCCATATTCGCCCAGGGCATATCTGTACCAAATAAAATACGATCTGCGCCAAACTGCTCTGCCGCCCAATCAAACTTTTTTTGATCCAGATGCCGGGCACACAGTGCCGTATCAGTATAAACAGGCATAGCGGCAAGTTTTTTGATTTCGTCCTCGGCGCAAAACATTCCTGCCATGTGAGAGCAAATCACAGGTGCACCTTGAAATTCATCGATGCAACGGCCAATCGCTTTAGGAAGGACATGGAAATGCTCGGTGCGGATGGACCGTCCACCATGAATGACCGTCAGCATTCCAAGCTCTCCAATCTTGCGAAAAATTGGGCGGCAAATCGGATCATCCATATAAAATTTCTGCCGAATCGGCTGAAATTTTATTCCTCTGATTCCCTGCTCATACAACCACTCTACGGTCTCCACCGCATTGGGTGCAAAGGGATGAACTGACCCCAGGGAAACCACCTTATCTTCCAGCCCGTTGATCGATATGGCATATTGATTAACATGCTCCTGCTGTTCAGGTTTGTTGGCAATGTTCAAAACCATGATTTTTTCG
>CABUOE010000295.1 GCA_902493155.1 uncultured Eubacteriales bacterium | reverse complement strand
TTTCTCCCTCTGCAAACAAGGCGGCGCATGATAAACGCCGCCTTGCAGCTTGTTGACATAAGCAAACTTGGCTTGGATAGCAAAATCAAGAAATTCAGCTATTCTTTCATTTGCGGAAAGGGCTATTCTCCCCCCTTCGGGGGGAGAATAGCTTTTTATCTACAGTCTGAGAGGGAGGCTTTTCTTTATGTGACTTCCATATTATGGCGAAACCTTCTTGGAAAGCGATACTTTTCCCAATAGTTACGCTATTTTTGTTCGGCAGATTATACCCAAAGGCTCCCTCTTTGAGGGCGTTTTGCTTGCCACCCGCCGTGCGGGAAACAGGCAAGCAAAGCGCCGAAGGAGTGGAATTTAGAAGTTTTTCTAAATTCCTCTTGACACCCGCCTTCCGCCCTGCTACAATACAGCCATCGCCTATTTAGATCAATTTCTAAACAGAAATGAAAGGAGGTCCCGCATGGGCTTTGCCGAAACCTTCAAGGCGCTTTCCGATCCCGCGCGGCGGGAAATTCTGCTGCTGCTTCGGGATGGACGCATGAGCGCGGGTGAAATCGCCGGGCATTTTGAGATGACGGGCGCAACGGTCTCCTATCATCTCAGCGTGCTCAAAAAGGCCGATCTCGTGTTTGAAACGCGCGAAAAAAACTTCATCTATTACGAGCTGAATACCTCCGTCGTCGAGGAGGTCATGCTCTGGCTCTCTCAACTGAAAGGAGACAACCATGAAAGCCATTCCTAAACGCACCCTGCTTGTTACCTGCATCATCATCCTGCTGCCGATGTTTTTCGGCCTCGCCCTGTGGAATCGCCTGCCCGAGCGCATGCCCACCCATTTCGATTTCAGCGGCACGGTGGACGACTATTCCGGCCGCCCGTTCGCGGTGATCGGCCTCCCGCTGTTCATCCTCGCCATGCAGCTCTTCTGCGCCGTCATGCTGCGCGCCGATCCCAAAAAGCAGAATATCTCCGAGAAGATGGTGCAGCTCGTCCTGTGGATCTGCCCCGCCGTCAGCCTGTTCGCCGGCCTGTCCATATACCTGAGCGCGCTGGGCTTCGCCATCAACGTCTCGCGTCTCGGCATGGTTTTCGTCGGCCTGATCTTCATCGTCATCGGCAATTATCTGCCCAAGTGCCGCCATAACTACACCGTGGGCATCCGCCTCCCGTGGACGCTTGACAACGAGGATAACTGGAATCACACCCACCGTTTCGCGGGCTATGTATGGATCATCGCCGGGGTGGTCACGCTGCTTTCCGTCTTCCTCAGCCATGCAGCCGTCGTCTGGGTCGCCGCGATTTTTGTCGCGTCCCTCTCGCCGCTCGTCTATTCGTTCGTTTACGCGAAAAGGCACGGAAAAATCTGATTTTTCCGCTTCAAATTAGCCGCCCTTGACGAGCGGCATGGATCATGCTACAATAAAGGCACGACAAAAGCTTTTATAGCTATTAGCCTCTCGGCATCGACACGATGATGACCTCAACATCACCGTGTTCTTTTGTTTCGGTCGATTTTGAAAGGTCGTGATTGCATGTCCACCCGTTTCATCCCCAAAGAAAAGCTCAGCAAAAAAGCCCAACGCGAATTGAACGCCGCGCGGCGAACGCTCTGGGCTGTCCCTCCGGTTTCCAAAAAGGTTGAAAGCAAAAAAGTGTATAATCGTAAGAAATCCGCCCGGCTGCGCGATGATGGCAGCGGGCGGGTTTTTTATGGGATTACGGCTGCATAAGCCAAATGGTCACGGCTTCTTCATTTCTATCCTCCGTCCCCGTTTCCGTATAATAGCATGGAATCCATTCCAGTTTTTCAGGCAGCTGTTCCGGTCTTGTATAATCGTTTTCCATCGTCCAATCGGTCGTTTCCAGTCCTTCGTCCATGCC
>CABUOE010000294.1 GCA_902493155.1 uncultured Eubacteriales bacterium | reverse complement strand
GCCTCGATCCTGCAATCAACCAATTCGATTATCCTGGCGCTGGTTGTCGGTATTATTTTTGGCATTATCGTCGGCGCGGTTAACGGCCTGTTGGTCACAAAACTCCGTTTGCCGTCTTTCCTGGCAACCCTTGGCATGATGTATGTCTTGCGGGGAAGCGCTATGTGGATCACCGACACCAAAGCTGTCCCGATTAAAAATGCAGTGTTTAATAAGGTTTTTGGTCAGGGATACGTAGGCGGTGTTTCGGTTTTGATCCTTTGGACCATTCTGTTTTACATCGTCGGTATCATTCTTTTCAACAAAACGCCTTTTGGCCGTCATACTCTGGCTGTCGGCGGCAACGAGACTTCCGCTGGCTATAGCGGCATTAAGGTTGTCAAGACAAAAATCATCATCTTTATGATGTCTGGCGCGTTTGCGGCTTTTGCCGGTATCCTCTATGCAGGACGCATGGGATCTGGTCGTCACTCCTTTGGTGATGGAGACGAAATGTCTGTTATCGCGGCAGTCGTCTTGGGCGGTACTGCTATGAGCGGAGGCGTCGGCTCGGTCATTGGCGCTCTGGTTGGATCGATTTTGATGGGCGTAATCAACAACGGATTGATTCTGGCGGGTCTCAGTACCTCTCAGCAGACGGTTGTCAAAGGCGCTATTATCGTTCTGGCTGTCGCAATGAACAACTTAGCGCAGCGGAAAAAGAAGGCATAAAAATACAGAAAAATATTCATAAAAATTTATCAAAAAGAATTATTTTTCCTATATCTACCCTGTTGACAACGCGCAATTTTAGTGATATTATAAATACGAGGAAAAATTTGCGCAAAAAATTTACTGAGAATTCAGTGCAGAAAAAATACCGTAATTTTAAGGGCTTATGGTACTTGTTGAAACGGAATTCTTAGGCACAACAGTTACGTTTCCGCCGATTTTCCGAAAATCGTACGGAAACGATTGGACAGTACATAAACATTATTACAAATGGAGGTTTTTGAAATGAAAAGATTAAACGTTGCTCTGGTTGGCGCTGGATTCATGGGTAAAGCTCATACCGTTGCTTACTCTAATATGCCGAAGTTTTTCTGGCCGGCTCCCGCTTATCCGGTGCTGAAAACCCTCTGCGACATCGATCCCAAAATCGCGGAAGATTCCTGCGAGAGATTTGGCTATGAGAAATGGTGCACTGATTGGCATGATGTCGTAAACGATCCCGAGATCGACGTGGTCAGCATTTGTACCCCTAACAACGCCCATGCTCCTATCGCTATTGCTGCTCTCAACGCCGGTAAACACGTTCTCTGTGAAAAACCCATCGCCAGCACCCGCAAAGATGCTGAAGCTATGGCGGCAGCTGCTGCGGAAGCGGCTAAAAAAGGCGTTATCTCGATGAACGCTTATCAATACAGAAGAGTTCCCGCTCTGGTTCTCGCCAAAAAATTCATCGACGAAGGCTCCATCGGAAAAATCCTCAACGTGAGATGTACATATCTCCAGAGCTGGTCTGCTGATCCTTCTTCTCCTCTGTCCTGGAGATTCCAGAAGGACATCGCCGGCGCAGGAACTTTGGGGGATATCGCCTCCCATGTCATCGACATCGCTCAGATGCTGGCGGGTGACATTGATTCCGTTGTTTCCACTGTTAAAACCTACATCACCGAAAGACCCGTTCAGGAAGGCGGCGTAGACCTTCTCGGTACCGTTAAATTAGGTCCGGACGCCAAGAAAGCTCCCGTTGACGTGGACGATGAAAACTCCTTCCTCGTCAAGTTCAAGAGCGGCGCTGTGGGAAGCATTGAGGCTACCCGTAACGCTTGGGGCCGCAACAACTTTATCACTGTTGAGCTCCACGGAACCGAAGGTTCTCTCTATTTTAACTATGAGCGCCTCAACGAG
>CABUOE010000293.1 GCA_902493155.1 uncultured Eubacteriales bacterium | reverse complement strand
CCTTACAATTTAATGCACGGCAAATATCATTAATGGTTAAGGTCGTCAAAGCTTTTCCTTTTCTAATTCTTGTTATTGTATTGCTATTAATTTTACAAGTATGAATTAAATAGTACGTACTAATATTTTTCTCTTTTATTGTTTTCCAAAAAGGATCATACACTATCATACTGATTCCTCCTAACGTAATTATTGTAGGATAATAAAAACATCTTGACTATAGATAATATATAACCTATAATAAATATAAGGAGGTGAAAAAATTGACAAAATCTCTTAATCAAGACAGTGAACTCCAAACAATGTGCGAAAACTTCAAAAACTTGCGCCTACAAAGGAATCTTTCCATCCGGGAACTCTCCCGTCTCACAAAAGTGTCCGTTTACATGCTCAAAAGCCTGGAACAGGGTATCGTGCCCCCTCGCTTCGGCGTCAACGCATTTTTACGATTGTGTACTTTCTACCAAATCCCGCCCGACAAAATTTTTCGACCGTTGTAGGCCCTGACTTTATCCAACAGGAGGTTTCCGATGATTATCCGCACCCTGAAAGAACAAGACTATATTCTCCTCCAGCGTCATCTCTCCCAAATGGCCTTCGTCCAACCCTACGACGTCAGCTATACCATTCCCCTTAACGTGGATGGCAGTTGCTACCATCTGCGCCTTCAGCTGGGAAGAGGTTTTAAGGTGGCGGCCCTGCAAGCCGTCAAAATCGACCGCCGCGGCTCCGAGCAGGAATACACCCTCATCACCGGCGGGCAAATCCTCTCCGCTCTGCTGGAGCTCTACCTCTATCAGAATATACGCAAAAAACAGGCCGTTTCTTAACAGAAACGGCCTGTTCGTCTAAAAAAGCAAACCGGCGAAAAGCTGCCGCCCTCCGCCGGTCAATATTTAGTTTTTGAGGCTCTGCAGCGGGGCGGGAATCCGTCCGCCGCGATGGATAAAGGTTTCGGGGCTCACGTAATTGATTTTCATTACCGGGCCGCTGCCCAAAAGGCCGCCGAACTCCAGCTCGTCTCCGATTTTCTTGCCGATAGCGGGAATGACGCGGACAGCAGTGGTCTTGGAGTTGACCATTCCGATAGCCGCTTCGTCGGCGATAATGGCCGAGATGATTTCCGGGGTCACGTCGCCGGGCAGGACGATCATGTCAAGGCCGACGGAGCAAACCGCTGTCATGGCCTCCAACTTCTCGATGGAGAGGGTGCCGCAGCGGGCCGCATCGATCATACCGGCATCCTCGGAAACGGGGATAAATGCACCGGACAAGCCGCCCACGTGGGAAGAAGCCATAACGCCGCCTTTTTTGACTGCGTCGTTTAAGAGCGCCAGCGCCGCTGTGGTGCCGTGTGCGCCGCACATCTGAAGCCCCATCTCTTCGAGAATGTGGGCCACTGAGTCGCCCACCGCCGGGGTGGGGGCCAGGGACAAATCTACGATGCCGAAAGGCACACCCAACCGCTCCGACGCCTCAGTGCCAACCAGCTGGCCCATGCGGGTGATCTTAAAGGCGATTTTCTTGATGAGGTCGGCCACTTCGGTCAGATCGGCGTCTTTGGGGAGCTTGCTGAGAGCCGCACGGACAACGCCTGGGCCGGAAACGCCCACGTTGATGACGCAGTCCGGTTCACCGGGGCCGTGGAAAGCGCCCGCCATGAAGGGGTTATCCTCGGGAGCGTTGCAGAACACCACCAGTTTGGCGCTGCCGATGCAGTCCCGGTCGGCGGTCAGTTCAGAAGACCGCTTGACAATCTGACCCATGAGGCGAACCGCATCCATGTTGATACCGGTCTTGGTGGAGCCGATGTTCACCGACGAGCAAAGGTGATCGGTGACAGTAAGCGCCTCCGGGATGGAACGAATCAGTTCCTCGTCCCCGGCGGCAAAGC
>CABUOE010000292.1 GCA_902493155.1 uncultured Eubacteriales bacterium | reverse complement strand
ACCACCAAATTCACCGGCTATGAAACTCTCACCGGAGAAAGCAAAATCGAAGCACTGCTCATCGACGGAAAGCCCGCTGAAATGGCTACTGCCGACCAGGACATTATCGTCTTGCTGGACGAAACCCCCTTCTACACCGAAAGCGGCGGACAGGTTTCCGATAAAGGTATCCTGGAAGGCGCTCACGGCATCATGCGGGTCAAAGAAATGAAGAAACTCCCCTCCGGCCAGATAATCCACATTGGCTATGTGAAAGAGGGCACCATCTCAAACGTCGAAAAAGTCACTGTCAAAGTCGACGAAAATCGCCGGAAATCTATCATGCGCAATCACACGGCGGCTCATCTGCTGCAGGCTGCGCTCCGCAACGTGTTGGGCGATCACGTCCATCAGGCGGGGCAGCTTGTCAACAAAATCGCTGTCCGGTTCGACTTTACCCACTTTGAGCCGGTGTCTCCCGTCCAGCTCAAGGAAATTGAAATGCAGATCAATCAGAAAATCATGGCCTGTCTGCCGGTGCTCAACTACGAAACTGACATCGATTCTGCAAAGGAAAAAGGCGCCATGGCCCTGTTCAGCGAAAAATATGGCGACAGAGTCCGCGTCGTCGAAATCGGCGACTACTCCATGGAGCTCTGCGGCGGTACCCATGTGAAGAATACCGGCGAGCTGGGACTGTTTAAAATCGTCTCGGAAAGCTCGGTAGCCGCCGGTGTCAGAAGAATTGAAGCCATCACCGGTCTGGGATTCCTCTACGCCGCCGAAAAAGCCCAGAACGACTTGATGGAAGCTTCTGCCGTCCTTAAGACCACCCCCGCCGAGCTGACCCATCGCTGTGAGGCTTTGCTTGGGGAAATCAAAGACAAAGACCGGGAAATCGCCATTCTTAACAGCAAACTGGCCAGTGGTCAGCTTGAAAAGCTCTTTGAGAACATCAAGCGGGTCAACGACGTGGCCATCATTACCGCCAACATCGGCGGCGCGGGCATTGAGGCCCTCCGTCTCATGGGCGACAAAATCAAGGATCACGATCCCATGGCCTGTGCGCTTCTCTGTGGCGGCGACGGTGAAAAGCAGAATTTCCTCTGCGTCGTTGGGCCGGAAGCCGTCAAAAAAGGCGTTCACGCCGGCAAAATCGTCAAAGAAGCCGCTGCCAAAACCGGCGGAAAAGGCGGCGGACGTCCGGATTCTGCTATGGCGGGCGTTGGCGATCCTTTCTTGGTAGACGAAGCCATGGCTTTGGTAGAGGAATTGGTCAGAGCCCAAACCACGAAGTAATTTTGAGGAAAATAACAGTATGTCCTCCCGGAAACGTCATTTCGGGAGGACTCGGAAAGGAGACTCCTATGGACTGCCTATTCTGTAAAATCATTGCCGGGGAAATCCCCAGCAAAAAGATTTACGAGGACGAACAGGTCTACGCCTTTTACGACATCGAGCCGCAGGCCCCCGTCCACTTTCTCGTGGTGCCCAAAGAGCATATTTCAGGCCCCTCGGCTGTCACTGAACAAAATGAGGCCGTCATCGGCCACATCTATTCGGTCATTGCCCGGTTAGCCAAAGAGCTTCATCTGGACAAAGGTTACCGGGTGGTGGCAAACTGCGGGGAAGAGGGCGGACAAACTGTGGGGCATCTTCACTTCCACGTGTTGGCTGGCAGGATGCTTTCCTGGCCTCCGGGCTGATTTTCCCCGACCAATCGTTTCATACCATTCTCTGAATTTAAAGGAGTGCTGAATACCATGCAGCAATACTATACCCTCCATGTGGCGGGACTCACCCGCGAGCTGCCCATCTGTGCGGTCAGTGATACGCTGGATATCGCCGCGTTTATCATGTTTTCCGATGTAGAGCTGACGGTGGCGTCCGCTAAAGAACTCATCAAAAAGGCGCCGCCC
>CABUOE010000291.1 GCA_902493155.1 uncultured Eubacteriales bacterium | reverse complement strand
ATTTGAATAAGCCGAAATCCACCCTGACGCATATCCTTGACAGCCTGGACGAGCTGGCACTGATGGAGCGCGTGGAGGGCAGAAAGTCGGTGCTGACCGCTGCGGGGAAAAGAACCGCGCAGGAGCTGCTGCATCAACGGAAAATTCTGGAGCAATATATGCAGTATCAGGACATCCCGCCCGCGCAGGTAAAAGAAAATGCTTTGCGAGCGCTGTCGGCGGGCTTTTCCGATGAGTTTATGGCGCGCCTTGCCGAGCAGGAGGGACGGATGCGCCTCAAGGAGATTTTTGCCGGGCACCGTGACTTCCACGGCGGCGAAATCTGCAATCACCTCAAGGACGGCAGCTATTACTTCCCGTTCATCATCTACCGGGAGCAAATCAAAAATCATAACAACCTCTCCATGGCGAACCGTGGGTTTGAGAATCCCTGTGAGTTGATCGTAAAAGACCACGAGGGGCTGATCTATCTGGCGGTAAAAACCGTGTCCGCCGAGTCCATGTCCAGTGGCAAGAAGATGGAGGGCCGGGTCAACAAAATGCAGTATCTGTACGACGGCGAGTTCCGGAACGGCGGGATTGACGGGCGGTATGTGTATTTCCCTGTAACGGCGCTGAATTTCATCGCCATGGGGAAAGGCCGGGACACCCTGCTCCACGGCAGCGTATGCCTGAAAATGCAGTGCAGCGTGGGAGATATGCACATGCCGGAAAGCACGGCGATTTTCACCATGTTCATCCACTGAAACAGGGCTGTCAAGGGCAAAATAAAAATTTTTTGAACCAGGTTTGGTACAAGTGCGGTTTTTCTTTTGCCATGCGGGTTCCGGGGCTTTTTCAGGCCGAAAAAAGGCCGTTTGAACCGGGTTTGGTACAGAAAATCGATTGACAAGGAAAAGTCAACTGGTTATACTGAAACTGCTTTAGGGAAGTTGCGGAATAAATTGGAAAAGAAAAACCGCTTTATGAAGCAGAAAAATCCAACTATTTACGCGCTGAGGGAGAAAGCTGGAAACAACAGCGCCCTTCGGGACAAAGAAAGGCTTTTGAGATATGGGTCATCTCCATAGGACAAAGCCAAAAAAGAACAGGTAAAGCAGGCTGCCTCAAAAAACTCCGGAAGGAGTATTTTTTCGGAGGTTTAGTTAGCTCTTGCTAACTTCTTGTAGGCGCCTCCTGCACAAAAGGAATATACCGGGAGGGCGAGTTCGCAGCTCGACCTCCTGACCAGAAACAATAGAAGGAGGAGCCCATGAGCCGTATCAAGGATTCGCCGTAGAAACGGCAAAATTTTTTCATTGTCGGTTAGTGAATTCTAACCAAAAAAGGTACGCTCCCACAAAGGGAAGAAAACGAAATGGAGGTAATCAAAACATGACAACGACAAAACAGTCGTGGCGCAGCCGGGGGCTTTCTCTGCTGTTGAGTTTGGCTCTTCTGTGCAGCCTATTCACCGTTGGTGCTACAGATGCCTTTGCTGCCACGCTGGAACCCACTACGCCTATCGAGAAAATTGACGTGCCGGTAGAGGATGGCGTCTATTACGCAGACATTGACCTGTGGCACGCCACGATGAATCAGTCTTCTATGGGTAACGCGGCCCTGAGAGGCAGCACAACCTTTGAAACCAACCATCCGGAAGATACGGATTACCGTGCCATTATTGTGGTAAAGGACAACACCGCCACCGCAATTGTGGAGTTTATGCCTATGGGTTTCATTGGACAATACGGCTTTATGATGGAGCTGGAAGGGGTAGACGCCAAGTATTTGACGCAGTTCGGTGCTGTTTTTGACACGGTGGGGGATCCCGATGCCGCCAGCTTTAGTGCTATGGACGTCCTCACCCGTCATTTGACCCAGGAGGGAACCACTGTCTATGACAGCTATAACGATCCGGATTCTCCGAACGTTTATGACGG
>CABUOE010000290.1 GCA_902493155.1 uncultured Eubacteriales bacterium | reverse complement strand
CTGTCCGAGAGGATATCCGCGGGGTAATGACGTCTATTTATCTTGGAAAGCCGCGGGATGCTTCTACCGAGGAATTCCGTGCTACACTGTACGACAAGCTGCTTAGCAATGTGACGAATCGGGGATTTGTCGTCAGCGAAGAGCTGGAGCAGTCGTTGGAGCAGCTGGTGGATTACTGCGCCGTTACATATCGCAACGAATTGCGGTTTCCCATGGGTTCCGTGGTGGCCTCTCTTTTGCAGAAGGTGAAAACGCCGGTTATGCTGGGAATCGGGCTTTGTGCGGCGCTAAGCTTATTTGTCTTTTTTGTGCTGTTTTCCGTCCATACACGTAAATCCAGCGTAGTACGCTATGTGATTTATGCGTTAAGCGGCTCCTTTTTGATGCTGTTTGTGCCGGCGGGGCTTGTTTTGCTGTCCAGGCGGATCGAGCGGCTGGCAATTACTTCAAAGCCTTTGTACTATCTGGTGGTGACAGAACTGCGGCAGACGTTGTACGCCTTTTTGCTGGCCTGCGGTATTCTGGTGGTAGTCATTGCGGGACTGAGGATATGGTACCATTTTATGGTGCGGGGGAAATCCCATTCCAATGAGGCGGCGTTTCGCGTCGATCAGTTCCAGGAGATGGGTAAGGCGGGAACTGCTGGTTCAAAAGAATAATCGGGACGAGGTTCGCTTGTCAAAAAGCATAGGTGCTACAAAAGTGGCACCTATGCTTTTTATCTTTGCAGCAAAATAAAAAGCAGGACGATTATGAGAAAAATTTCCAGAGCGGAAAGGGCGATAATAAAGGGAGAAATATGCCGTTTGCGCGGGGGCAGGATGTCGGCGACAAGGGGCTCTTGCTGAAAAGGAACACCGCAGCCTTGGCATTTGGGGGCGGATGTGGGGTTGTTTTTGCCGCAGAATGGGCAGATCATGGAATACCTCCTTTGTGAGACAAATCGATAGAATGTGTAATGATTTTTTCTTTATTCCTCAGTTTAGCAGATGAATCAAATTCTGTCAATATCTATAAGTATAAATAAAAAATATCTATAGATTTGAAGGAATATCTCATTTAGGATAGAGTATACTTATAGATAGGAGAATAGAACAATGACGGATGAAAAACGGGAAATTACCAAAAAAACAGCGGAGAGAATCCGCTATTTTCGCAGGCTATTGGGGTTCAGCCAGGAACAGCTTGCCTTTGCCGCCGGGATGAATCCGGCGTTTTTAGGGCATATCGAACAAGGGCTCAAATGTCCCACGGTGGACACACTGCAAAAGATTTCCAGCGCCCTGGGGATTTCCATTTCCCAGCTTCTGGATTTTGAAGGCGGGAAGGGAGAGGAAAACGAAGAAGCGTGTTTCCGGATTGAGAGAGCGGTTCGGGATCTTTCTCCGGAGGACGCCGGCAGGGTCGCGTCCATTGTGGAGGAAATCGTGCGGATGAAAAAAGAGTAAGGCGGTCCATGAAGCGGACGGAAAGCCTTACTCTTTTGTTTTGTCGGCCGGGTCAGTCGTTCTCGATGAGGTAGCCCAGCCCTTTTTTGGTGTGGATGAAATTCTGAAGTCCCAGCTCCAGGAGACGTTTCCGCAGCCGGGTCATGTTGACGGTGAGGGTGTTGTCGTCGATGAAGCTGTCGCTTTCCCAGAGGCGCTTCATGATGGCGTCTCGCGAGACGGTTTTTCCTTTGTTTTCCAGCAAAAGCTGGAGGATTTTAAATTCGTTTTTCGATAGTTCGATTTTTTGCCCTGCGTAGGACAGGGAGGCGTCTCCCAGATTCAAAACGGCGCCGCCGTGCTCGATGACATTCACCTGGCCGCCGAAGGAGTAGGTGCGGCGAAGGAGGGCCTGGATTTTGGCTACGGCTACGTCCAGCTCGAAGGGCTTGGAGATAAAGTCGTCGCCGCCCATGTTGATAGCCATGATAAGGTTCATGTTGTCGCCAGCG
>CABUOE010000289.1 GCA_902493155.1 uncultured Eubacteriales bacterium | reverse complement strand
TGTTTCAAACCTTCTTCCGTTAGCTATTGCAATGCGGTTCCTCAACCTGGGAAACGTCGATAAAAAGCTCGTTTTCGCTCATTAAGACCGAGTTCATATCCAGGGTATAAGCCATGTGGAGGCTAGCGCTGTCGTCGGTGAGCTTCCATTCCAGGTTTTCTGCAAATACTCCGATTTCCATGGGGCTTCCGTAGACGGTGTAACGCCCGATGTTACGGATACCCGGCTGAAGCACCAGATGGGAGGAAGTGCTCCCTCGTCGCATCATGGTCACGCGGCCCTGCTCTTCTATTTTCAAAGTAGTGGTGCATCCTTCATATCCGGTAGTTTCAGTTTCCTCGTAAGTCAGATACGTATAGTCATTTTTCTTATACATTTTACCTTTAGTAAAAAGCTCCGCGGTCGTTTGGTCGTTTTCCACCGTATAAACGCCCTTAATGCGGATCATAACATCTTTCGACATGTTGCCTTCCTTCCGATTGATAGACAATTATTTGACAGTTTCCGCCTGTTCCTGTGCCAGTGTAATCAGGCGTTCCAACAAATCCCCATAAGAAAGTCCCACTGTTTCCCAAAGTTTGAAAAAGAGAGAATCGGCCGACAGATTGGGGATGGCTTTTATCTGGTTAAAATAGATTTCATCGGCGGGGGTGACAAAAAAGTCCACAGCCGCCAGCCCAGAACAATCAAACAACTGGTAGACCTTGATGGCCAAATCCCGAATCCGGTAGGAAGTGTCCTGACTGAGATGGGCGGGAATGACACATTCTGAGGACTTTCGGTCGAAATCCTGACTGGTCATTTCCAAGGAATATTCGCCCAATACGGAAGCCTCCGGATTTTCGTTTCCGATGACTGCGCACTTGATCTGAATTCCCAAAATCCGCTCTTCGATGAGCACTTTGTCGTCATGGGTAAAAGCAGTTTTTACCGCTTCTGCCAGTTCTTCCTCACTATCTGCTAAAGAAACGCCGGATAAACTACCCACCGGTTTTACAAATACCGGATACCCAAAACTGTCCAATACTTCTTCTGACAGTTGGTGTACGTCAAATTTATCGTTTCGCTTCACCGTCAGATAGCGGGCGGTACCAATGCCGACGCTGCCTGCGATCATATGGGTGAATGCCCGATCCATCGAGACCGCAGCAGGGCAAGTGCCGCTACCTACATAAGGAATACCACTCAAATCCAAAAGGCCCTGCACCTTTCCATCCACCGCGCCGCGGCCGTAAAGCAAAGGAATCACACAGTCCAAATGTAAAAATGAAAGACTCTGGTCTTCTAAAATCTTATAAATTCCCTGCTTGGTGCCGTCCATATTAAAAACAACGGGACAACAGTCCGGGTGTTTCGTCCAGTCCTCTTGCTGCAGTAAGGAAAGCTCTCCAGGGCAAAAAAGCCATTTCCCTTTTGGGGTAATACCAAGTAATACCACTTCATACTGTTTTTCCGATAGGGCTTCGGCTACCGAGCGCACGGATGGGAGATATTTATGGCTGTCCGATGAAACACCGCCGAACAACAAAGCGATTCGCTGTTTCGCCATTCAGTATCCTCTCCTTCCTTTATTTCGTATGGAATCAATTTTATCTATTGAAATTTGTCTAATTTGCATACTATAACTAAAATATCATATCATACAAACATCCAAATTTCAAGTCTTTCTTAATGGATACATTGATAATCTAATTTGTGAACCGCTTTCCTCCTTTCAGAATACAATATTAGAGCAGGATTATTCTATGCGATGCTTATCCATAACCAATTTATGTTTACACCGTCGTTATAGAGTAGTGCTGATGACAAACTGCAGTTGCAATGGGCAAAATAAACCTGTTGCTATTGCCATAATGGAGGATATTTATGAATATTTATAAATGTTCGGATTGCTGCTGCCCATGTCCGGAGCCATGTCCTACTCATTGTCCGCCGGAAT
>CABUOE010000288.1 GCA_902493155.1 uncultured Eubacteriales bacterium | reverse complement strand
TTTCATTGCCCTGGCGGACGATGCGCCCCAACCGCTGCTGCAGATCAGAGGGCCGCCAGGGGCAGTCTAAATCATGCAGGGCAATCAAGCGGTCCTGCACATTGGTGCCTGCGCCCATCTTAGCTGTGGAACCCAGCAGCACCCGCACCTGCCCGGCGCGCACTTTGGAAAACAGCTCCTTCTTTTTGGCTTCGCTGTCTGCCGTGTGGATAAAGGCGATTTCTTCTTCCGGGATACCGGCGTCCATCAGTTTCTTTTTTAGGTCGTCATAAACACTGAACGAGCCGTCGGTGGTAGGGGTAGACAAGTCGCAGAACACAAGCTGGGCAGAGCGTTTTTCTTTGGTCTGTTCCCAGATTCTATACACATTGCGGGCGCAGACAGCCACCTTGCCATTGGGGTCGTCGGCAGCGAGAGGGTTGATGAGCCGCATATCCAGCGCCAATTTCCGCCCGTCATTGGTAATGCGGAGCATATTGTCCACATGGGGGTCAACCCCACCGGCACGGATTTTCTCTGCCCGTTCCGCCAGCCCCTGAATCATCTCTTTCTGAAGCTCCGAGGGCTGGATCACTTCCGTGTGGAAGTTTGCCTTGGGAACAGGCAGACAAAGCATATCCGCTGTTTGGATGTCGGCAACCTCCTTGAAAGCAGCCATCAGCTCCGGCAGGTTATAAAACTTGGCAAACCGGGTCTTGGCCCGGTAGCCGGTGCCCTCCGGCGATAACTCGATGGCTGTAATCGTTTCTCCGAAGCTCCCCGCCCAATCATCGAAATGGACAAGGCCCATCTCCTGCAGGAGCCGGTACTGTAAATACCGTTGAATGGTATAAAGCTCATAAGGTAGGAAACGCCACGCCATACTTCCTTTCGTCCGTGGTCTTGGCGTAACCCCCTCCAGAACCGTGCTTACACCTCTCGATGTACACGGCTCGCCATCTTTCATAGTTTAAGTGATTTTGTCTTTGCTTCTTCGTAGCATTTCGGGCAGAGAGCCAATGACTTCCGCCTTTTCAGTAACATCAGTTCATCAAATTCATTATCAGCGTTCAAATCTTTTAAGCGCTTTACATGGTGCATATACACTTTCACGGGGTTTGCTCCGCACATCTCGCATTGTCCGCTTTTTAAACGTCCTGCAAGACTATTCGGTTTTATCTGCCCTCTGTATTTCGGCATAATGTCTACAAATTCAGGTGCGATATTGTTATTACGCCTAAATCCTTCATTGTAAAACTCACACCGCTTTGTTCCACTCTTGGTTTTGTAATCTGCGCCAAAGTCGCCCTTTACGCTACGGTATTTCTTATACATCTTCATAACAGAAGAATTATATTTTGCCGCCAACGTCTTTAAACAGCTTCCACGCATGATAGAATGAAATTTCCCCAGATTGCATACATTGATTGCTAACCTGTAATAATTGTACAATCCTCTGATTTCAGAATTATATTTACTGATGATTGCCACATCGTCTAATGGCATAAGCGCCCCTCTGTGGAGTGGCTTCCAAATCTCTTTGCCGTTTTCGTCTTTTTTGATTTTAAACGCACCGTATTCGTGCAGTTTCGCAATCCATTTTTCTTTCGGCATATATAACTGCACTTTTCCATACCACACCCGTTGCAGACCTTTTTTCGTCCGCTTTGTGTCCTGACTTCTTGATATTCTTATGTCGTATCCAAGATACCGCACCTTTTCAGAGGAATGGGTAACGTGAGTTTTCTCCTCCGACATTGTGAGATTTAGCTTGTCTTTTAGAAATATCTTTACCTGTTCCTTGATATTTTCAGCATCCTGCTTTGAACCTGTTATTGAAATCAGGAAATCGTCAGCGTAACGGTTGTATTGAAGTCTTTTGTAATTCTCATCCATCTCGTCTAAATGTGGTGTGGACAACATCACTTTCCTTGCTTCTTTAAATGCTGCTAGGTTTGCTTCTGTGCGCTCTATTTCCAGATTTTTCTGCGCT
>CABUOE010000287.1 GCA_902493155.1 uncultured Eubacteriales bacterium | reverse complement strand
AAAATGGTCGCCGAGCAGTCGGTTCACGACCGCTATAGGGACATCCGAAAAATTCATCGCATTTCGGTCAGGCTCTTTTTCTTTATGGGCCTCATCGGATTTATCCTCATGGTGGCGTTTTCCTGGCTGTACGTCAAAATGGCTGACAACCAGAATGCCTGGCTTTCGGTCATCGCCATTTCTCCGGCGATTTTCTTCGGATGCGTCATGTCTGCCTACCGGGGCTACTACGAGGGACTGCGCAACATGACCCCCACGGCGGTTTCTCAGATCGTTGAGGTAATCGCCAAGCTGATTTTCGGCCTCGCCCTTTCGATTATCGCTTTAAAGGTGGGAATGGCCCAGTTTGAGGCCGGCGGCGCCGTCTTCGGCAAAGTGGTCGCCACCGAGGCCCAGGCCCGTGCCGCCATTATGCCGGTTGCGTCGGCGGGCGCCATCTTCGGCGTGACGCTGAGCACCTTTGTGGGGACAGCTTTCCTCCTCATCCGCCACAAGATGAGAGGGGACGACATTACAAAAGAAGACCTGAAATATTCTCCTAAGCCTATGCGCACAAGGGTGCTCATTGTAAGGCTTTTAAAGATCGCCATCCCCATTTCCCTGGGCTCTATCGTCATGAACGTGGCTCAGCTCATCGACACCCTGACCATCATCAACCGGCTGGGGGCGGGCTTTGAACAGAATTACACCGGGATGATGGCGGTGTTTGGGGAAAATCTGAAAGTGGGAACCACCGCCGCCGAGGCCGCCAATTTTATCTTCGGCTCCTACAGCGGCTACGCTCTTTCGATTTTTAACCTGGTGCCCGCCTTTACCGGCATCTTTGGAAAAAGCGCCCTGCCCAACGTGACGGCGGCTTGGGAAGCGAAAAATATGCGCTCGGTGAGGGTGAACATCGAATCGGTTATCCGGATGACCTCCCTCATCGCCGTACCGGCCAGCTTCGGCATCTTTTTCCTGGCAAACCCCATTTTGACCCTTCTTTATCCGGCGAAGCACGCCGAGGTGGCCATCGCTTCCGGCGTTTTGAGCTGGCAAGGGTTAAGCCTTATTTTCTTAGGGCTTACAGTGCCGCTGTTTGCGGTCTTGCAGGGGCTGGGAAGGGCAGATTTGCCGCCCAAGTTCATGCTGGTGGGCGCGGCACTTAAATTTTTGGTCAACTGGTTTACCATCTCGACGCCTGTTCTGAACGTCAAAGGCGCGGCGTTGGGGACGGCGGCGTGCTATATCTCAATTTTGGTGCTCTGCCTCATCAACCTCAAGAAAATCACCGGAATCCCGTTCCGGTTTGTCCGGCTGATGCTGAAACCCATCGCGGCGGGACTGCTCTGCGGTGTCGCTGGAAAGGTCTGCTACGACCTGCTTGGCAAAGTGATGACGGGCAGCTTCAAAACCCTGATCGCCATTGCCGCTGCGGGCTTTGTATACCTTGTCATGCTCTTAATTTTGCGGGCAATTTCGAAAGATGACGTATTAATGCTTCCAAAAGGAGAAAAATTTGCAAAACTACTTGCAAAATACAAATTATTAGGGTAAAATGTACAATATACTGGATGTTCCGGTATGAAACGGTAAAAGAGGGATTATTCTGGACTTTCAAAGAAAAGAGCGGTACGATATTTCCGACCTGCGCGTCATCATGAAGCTGCTCCGCAGCGAGCAGGGATGTCCCTGGGATCGGGAACAGGATCACAAGAGTATCCGCAAGAACTTCATCGAGGAAACTTACGAGGCTGTCGAGGCCATCGACAAAGAGGATATGACTCTGCTTCGGGAGGAATTGGGAGATGTGCTCCTTCAGGTGGTGTTCCACACCCAGATGGAGGAGGAAACCGGCGCCTTTACCTTTGACGACGTAGTCACTGACCTCTGCCAAAAGCTCATCATCCGCCATCCCCACGTGTTTGGGGAAGTGGAAGTGAAGGACTCCGGTGAAGTTTTAAACAATTGGGAGGCCATCAAGAATAAAGTTAAAGGGACTGAGAATT
>CABUOE010000286.1 GCA_902493155.1 uncultured Eubacteriales bacterium | reverse complement strand
CGGAGACGATCTCCTTTTTGAGCTCTGTATACATCTGGGGCTCATGGATGCCCCCAGTGAATAGGCTGCTCTGGGCGATGGAGGTCTCCGGCCGGCTCAGGTCGGCCGCGGTTTTACCTACCGCCAGCCGGGGGTCTTGCTCCCGTAAAAGCGCAAGAAGCTGCTCTGCCCGCTGGTCAACGCTCAGCGCGGCAAAGTCAGCTTCCTGGGTTGTGTTCTGGATGAGAGTGACGAGGCTGATCTGCGTGGAGATATCTCCGCCGTTATCCGCCACATTCTCCAGGCCTTTTTGCACCACATCCGCCAGATACTGCGCCAGCACCTTGGAGGCCTCCGCCTTGTCAATAGGCGCAAACGATTTACGGGCGTCGGGAATCTCCGAAAGCTCGCGGTTCAGGGCAGTATTGATGATTTGTTCGTAAATGCCGGGAGATAGCATATCGTTCACGCTTCCTATCTTCGCTTTTAGGATGTATATTGTACTTAGTATAACTGCAATTCTAAAATCCCACAAGGACGGATTAGCAGGTAGCAAGAAAACGATCCTGCTTTTACCGCACCCCAATTTCCCACTATTAGAGCTTAGTTTAGCATAATCCTTGTCCAATAAACAGGACTATCACCTTTGTTGTAGTAGAAAGCGGATGATATAAACAATGTACACCTTCACGATAAACGAAAAAACGGTATCCATTTTCCCGAGTTCGGAAACAAATATCCCTATTATCTACCTCAACACCTTCTCTGATGAAGGGCAAAAGGTATATGAGGCCGCGCAGGCTGCTGGCTGCCCGCCGTTCACACTGGTGGCTATCAGTGATCTGGACTGGAACCACGATATGGCCCCCTGGGATAGTCCGCCCACTTTCAAAAACGCGGATCCCTGCACCGGCGGGGCGGACGACTATCTGCGGCTTCTGACCGAGGAGATCATTCCGGCGGCGGAGAAAGAGCTTGGCAACGTTCCTCGTTGGCGCGGCATCGCCGGGTACTCGCTGGCCGAGTTGTTTGCCCTCTACGCCATCTACCGGACGGAGCTGTTTTCCCGGGTGGGCAACATGTCCGGCTCCCTCTGGTTCCCCGGAATGAAGGCGTATATCTTCTCCCATGAGCCAAAGCGTCGGCCGGACTGCATATACTTCTCCTTGGGAGATAAGGAGAGCAAAACCAAGAATCCGATCCTGCGCACAGTTCAGGAGAACACCGAGGAGATATGCGCTTATTACCAGCGCAGGGGGATCGACACGGTGTTCCGGCTGAATCCTGGCAACCACTTTGTCCAGAGCGTGGAGCGCACCGCGGCCGGTATTGTCTGGATGCTGGGCCGGTAAGCCTTGTCGAGCCGGATGTTTACCGTTATACTGGCAGCAGGAAGGCATTGTCAGAGAAGTGCCGCGTTGCAGTGACAAACACATACCATGCACACAAGGGAGAAAAGGCCGATGAATACACCTACATTGGAAACGGAGCGGTTGATTTTACGAAAATTCACAGAGCAGGACATGGACGCGCTGTTCCTGATTCTTCAGGATGAAGAAGTCAATCGGTTTCTGCCCTGGTATCCAGTGAAAACCATGGACGAAGCCAAGCAGTTTTACGAGGAACGATACGCGCCGATCTATGCCCAGCCCCGCGGGTATGCCTATGCGATCTGTCTTAAAGAGCGCAACACCCCAATTGGCTACATAAACGTGGCCATGGACGAACATCACGATTTCGGCTATGGGCTTTCCAAGGAATATTGGCACAAAGGAATCGTCACGGAAGCGGGCCGGGCGGTGATCGCGCAGGTGAAAAAGGATGGTTTGCCCTATATCACCGCTACGCATGACCGAAACAACCCCAGAAGCGGCGGTGTGATGCGAAACGTGGGTATGAAATACCAATATTCCTACGAGGAGCAGTGGCAGCCGAAAAACATCCTGGTCACATTTCGGATGTATCAGCTGAATCTGGACGGAGAGAAAGAACGGGTCTACAAAAAATACTGG
>CABUOE010000285.1 GCA_902493155.1 uncultured Eubacteriales bacterium | reverse complement strand
TTTGGCTGTCTCCCCAACCACATCGCCGGAAAGGGGATGATCCGCACCATCAAGGAGCAGAACCCTAACGCCAACATTGTGGCTGTGGACTACGACCCCGGCGCAAGCGCTGTGAACCAGCAGAACCGCATCAAGCTGATGCTTGCTAACGCCAAGGTGGAGCTGGAAAAAGAAGAAGCGGAAAATCAGGGAAAAACCGCCTGATATTCTGACCGAAAGGCAGGGAAATTCAGTTGGAATTTTTATCGATTTGGTTTCTCACATTCGTCATTTACAGCTTTCTCGGATGGGTCTGCGAAACGGTCTACTGTTCGGTCGGCTCCCGGAAATTCGTAAACAGGGGCTTTTTAAACGGCCCTCTCTGTCCGGTGTACGGCGTCGGGGCGCTACTGGTGCTCTGGCTGCTTCCAAAGGAAGTGGAAAACACTCTGTCCCTCTTTTTGTCCGCCGTTTTGGTGACGACGGTGCTGGAATATATCACTTCGGTACTTTTAGAAAAGCTTTTCCACATGAAGTGGTGGGATTACTCCCGCTATAAGTTCCAGCTAAACGGCCGGGTCTGCCTTTTAAACTCTTTGATGTTCGGGGCGCTGGCTACGGTGCTGGTGCGGTTCATCAATCCGGAGGTGCAAAAGTGGCTGCTTTTCATCCCGGGGGAGGCATTGCCGTGGATCTCCCTGGCACTGCTGGCAGTCATCCTTCTCGACACCTTCTTTACGGTGAAACAACTGCTGGAACTCAAAGGAAAACTCCAGCAGATGCACAAGCTTTTAAACGAAATCAAGGAAAAGACCGAGGTGCAGAAACTCCACCTCCAGCTTTCCGTCGAGGAGAAGCTCTCGAAGCTCAAAGGCGGCGATGTGGAACCAAAAGAATCGGTTTCCATTCGGGAGCGGCTTTCGGAGCTCAACCGCAAGCTCAGCGAGTTGGAGCGGCAGAAGCTCCACACCCGTATCCTCAAAGCTTTCCCCAACATGACTTCCAGCCGGTATGAGGGCGCCCTCGAACGGCTTAAGGAGCGGCTGAAAACCCGCAAGAAGTCTTCCTGACTAGGAAATTTGCTTTTTTCCGGGAAAAAAGTACTTGCAAAATATTGGATTTTCCTTTATAATAATAGTATAAAAGATTCCGACGCGTAGAATGGTTCAGCGCGAGATCTGTTTTGATCTCGCGCTGTTATTTTTTGTCCGAATCTTTCAAAAACAAAATAGGAGAGTGCGCTTGCCCGGCATTCTGAACGCCCCGCAACGCACAATTACCGGGAAAGGAATGGTCACATCAATGGATTTTTACTTGAAACTGCCGCGAAACAAAAAAGAATTTGCCCTGTTTATGGGGATTATCTCCATCATTTCGGTGAATATCATCGCCCCGCTCATCACCTGCTTTGAAATGGGCTTTCACCTGAGCGTTTGGGCCGATGCTCTGAAGGTCATCCCCTTCATCTGGCTCAGTGTCATCGCTTTGGTGCTCCTGACCTACAAGCCGGCGGAGTGGATGACGGGGAAAATCGTCGCAGAGGGCGACAGCTTCAACGCCCACATTGTCGTAAACATTCTGTGCACCGTCTTTTTGATGTCCATTTTCCTGACAGTCATCGGTACCTGGATCGGTTTCCGGCAGGTGACGATGGAGCCCATCCGGATGTTTTTCTACAAGTGGCCCCGAAACTTTGCCATTTCCTTTGCGGTGGAGGCTCTCGTCGCACAGCCTATCGCCCGGATTGTGATGCGGAAGCTCCACGAGGCGCGGGACAGCAAAAGCCCGGCGCTTGCCGAATGAATCTCAAGTGTTTAATAGCGGAAAAAGCTGCCGGTCATACTGGCAGCTTTTTTGTATCTATGGCAATGGACGGCGCCCCGTTGATGCTCAGTCTTCCGCCGGATACCGGTTCCGGATGGCGCAGAGAACCGCCTGAGCCTTGTCATTGATTTTTTTGTAATCCATGGCGTGGCCGTAGACCTGCTCCAGAGCGTCGTGGATGGATTTGGCCTTTTGGAGGGAGCGGACCGATTCGTCTAACAGTTCTGCCGGCATCCGC
>CABUOE010000284.1 GCA_902493155.1 uncultured Eubacteriales bacterium | reverse complement strand
TGGGCGATTTTGTTGAGGACCCGCAGCGCCTCGGTGACAATTTCGGGGCCGATGCCGTCGCCTTTGATGACGGTGATGGTCTTGTTCATCGGGATGACTTCCTTTCCTTTAATTTTTGATAGAGTTAAGAAGGCCGCCCTTGTTGATAATGTCTTTAATGAATTCAGGGAAGGGCTGGGCCTGATAGGTCTCGTTTTTAGTCAAATTGGTGATGACGCCGGTGTCAAAGTCGATGGCAATTTCATCGCCTTCCGAGATTTTTTCGCTGGCTTCCTCACATTCCAAAATGGCAAGGCCAATGTTGATGGCGTTGCGGTAGAAGATGCGGGCGAAAGTCTTGGCGATGACGCAGGAAACTCCTGCGGCCTTGATGGCGATGGGGGCGTGCTCCCGGGAAGAGCCGCAGCCGAAGTTCAATCCGGCGACGATGATATCGGAGGGCTTTACTTTCCTCGTAAAATCCTTGTCGATGTCTTCCATACAGTGAGCGGCCAGTTCCTTGTGGTCGGCCGTGTTGAGGTAACGGGCGGGGATGATAACGTCGGTATCCACGTTGTCCCCGAATTTATGGGCAAAGCCTTTTGTATTCATGGCAGTCAATTCCTTTCTGAAAAGGTGGCGGCGGGTTGGAGCCTAGGATTCCGCCGCCCGGTTTTATGAAGTCAAAGATTACTTTGATAGAACTTGCAGACGTTTTGTGTCCGCCTTTTGGGCGGCGGCAGTGAAACCGCATTTTGTGCATCTTGTTTCACGCCGCTGCAAGGAGGTCTGGCAAATTGTAATTATTCGGGTTTGGCGATTTTGCCGGCAATGGCAGAAGCGGCCGCTACGGCGGGGCTTGCAAGGTATACTTCCGAGTCCACGTGGCCCATCCGGCCGACAAAGTTGCGGTTGGTGGTGGCGACGGCGCGCTCGCCTTCCGCCAAAATCCCCATGTAGCCGCCCAGGCAGGGGCCGCAGGTGGGGGTGGAGACGATACAGCCAGCGTCGATAAAGGTCTCTAAGTATCCCAGCTTCATGGATTCCTTATAAATCTGTTGGGTGGCGGGGATGACGATACAGCGGACGTTTTCGGCGATGTGTTTGCCTTTGAGAATTTCCGCCGCCGCGGCCATATCGGAGAGGCGTCCGTTGGTGCAGGAGCCGATAACCACCTGGTCGATGACAACGTCGCCGATTTCGTCGAAAGTTCTGGTATTTTCCGGCAGATGGGGGAAGGAGACGGTGGGGGTGATTTTCGAAAGATCGATGTCGATAATCTGGTCGTATTCGGCGTCAGGATCGGCTTTATAAGTGTTGAAGGGGCGGTTAACCCGGCCGTTTACGTATTCGAGGGTCACTTCGTCCACATCGAAGATGCCATTTTTGGCTCCGGCTTCAATGGCCATATTGGCCATGCAGAGCCGGTCGTCCATGGTGAGATTCTGTAAGCCCTCGCCTGTGAACTCCATAGATTTGTAAAGGGCTCCGTCCACGCCGATCATACCGATGATGTGAAGGATTACGTCCTTGCCGCTGACCCATTTCTGCAAAGAACCGGTCAGGTTAAACTTGATGGCGGAGGGGACTTTGAACCAGGCTTCCCCGGTGGCCATGCCGGCGGCCATATCGGTGGAGCCAACGCCGGTGGAGAAGGCACCCAGTGCGCCGTAAGTGCAGGTGTGGGAGTCGGCGCCGATGATGAGCTCGCCGGGGCCGACTAAACCTTTTTCAGGGAGAAGGGCATGCTCAATACCCATTTCTCCTACGTCGTAATAATTTTTGATGTCAAAACGATGGGCAAAGGTGCGGCACTGCTTGCACTGCTGAGCTGCCTTAATATCCTTGTTGGGGGCGAAGTGGTCCATAACCAGAGAGATTTTATCCGTGTCGAAAACACCCTCAAATCCAGCTTTATTAAATTCGTTGATGGCGACGGGGGAGGTGATGTCATTTCCCAGCACCATATCGAGCTTTGCCTTGATAAGCTGGCCCGGTTTTACTTCCGGTAGCCCTGCATGAGCTGCCAGAATTTTTTGTGTCATTGTCATAGCCATGAGTGA
>CABUOE010000283.1 GCA_902493155.1 uncultured Eubacteriales bacterium | reverse complement strand
CAAGGGTGCGTTCGATCTCGTCGGCGGTCTGCTGGTACATCCACTGGCCCACGCCGTACATGCCTTTGACCACTTTTCCGTAGCCGCCGGTGAACTGTTTGGCGAACTCAGGGCCGTCGATCAGGTGGGCAATGGCCTGGCGGACTTTGACAAACTGAGTGGGGCCGAAATCGCAGGCAAAGGCGATGCGTCCGTAGCCCGCCCGGTCATAAGAGGTGTAATCTGCCTTGCCCTCATCGACTAAAGCGAGGCCCGCCTCGATTTCGGTGCCGCCGGATACGTTGGTCAGAAGGTCCACAGAGCCGGAAGCCAGCTCGTCTCGCTGGTTGGCGGTGGTGACGCTCTTTAAGACGATTTTGGCGATAGAGGGCTTCTGTCCCTCGTAGTTTCCTTTAAAATAGGGGTTTACTTCGACGACGGCCTGTTTGCTGGACCGGTCGAAGCTGACAAATTTATAGGGGCCGGCGCTGACCGAGGGGTTGTAGCGGTAGCCAGTAGTGGGGTCGCCGATGGTTTTTGCGAGTTCGTCGGCGGTGAGGTTTTCGATGACGGCGCCGTTTTCAGAGTCAGTGATGGTGGCGCTTGGAGCCAGGATTGCCATGGGGTAGGGAATGACCTGTACCAGGTAGTTTTCGTAGAAGAAGGGCAGCCGCTCCGACTTGACGGTGAGGGAGAACTGGTAGTCCCCCAAAAGCCGGACGCCCGCAAAAGAGTTGGTCTCGCCGGCGTTAAATTCGTCGAAGCCCACAAGTTCGGGGTTTTTGTTGGTGTCCGCGCCGTCCACCGTACCAAAGACGGGGGAGTTTTGCAGTAAGACCGAGAAAACGTAATCCTTGGCGGTGATGTCGCTGCCGTCGCTGAATTTTAGGTCTTTTTGCAGGGTGAAGATGAAGGTTTTGGAGCCGTCGCCATTGTCCACAGTGTCCATTTTCTCAACGGCGGTGGGATTCACGTCGTAGAGGCCCTTTTTGGTGTAGACGGTGGTCTCGTAGCCGTTAATCAGGTCTCTAACGTCCTTGTCGGCCGCACCGTTGCCCCAGGCGGTGGTGAAGAGGTTGCCGCCAGTGATGTCGGTGACCCGGCCTGCCACCAGCTGTCCCGTGGCCTCCACAGGCTGTCCGTCGGGGGTGGTGTTGCCGGTTCCGCCGGAAGAGGAACCGCCGTTGCCGCCGCAGGCGGTCAGGCTCAAAGCGGTGACGGAAGCCAGCAGTATTGCAAGTAATTTTTTCATATCAAATACCATGCCTTTCTGGATTCGGTTTAAAAAGAGGTCTGTGCCGGAAAGCCCGGCTTCTGCGGAAAACCCGCTTGCCCGCCGACGCCTTGGGTCGGGCGGAGTCGTATTTTTGTAAAACAAACCGGTTTGCTCCCATAAAACGCCATCGTTCGACGGGATACAAACATCGCGTTTACAATTATACATGATTTTTACCGAAAGTTCAACCTCAATATCTGGGAGGAAAATTTCCGGAATTTGATGGTGCGGGAAAATTTTTTCGCATTTCTATAAAATAGTGTGCCCAGGTAGCCGTCCGGAAATCAAAAACGCATAAAAGAAACCTTTTTCAGGCATAATGATGGTAGAAACAGAAATTTTTGGATTTGGAAAGGGGGCATTCCCATGAACATCCGTCACAAAGGACCCAGCAGGGGACAGGTACGGGCCATCACCTACCTGATAGCAGCGCTGCTCATCGGAGGTATCTTCCTGTGGCAAACGGTAAGCCTCATGGGGGCGGTCAAGCGGACCTATTCCTATCTTTGCTCGGCCATGGAGGTCGTTTTTGCCCAGGCGGCGTAACCCGCTGGAAACGAAAGACCCATTCCGCTCCAAAGGGCGGAAAAGTCACAAAAAGAGCCGTCCCGTTTGTTTGGGGCGGCTCTTTTTACCTGATTTTCGCGGCGTAGAGAAAAGGGAGAGGCTGCGTCCCTAATGGAAGAGGATGGGGCCTCTCCCGCGAATTTGCCGGTTTTCGGCACGGGGTCAATCTATTGGCGATGGCGCATTACCGCACCCACTGGCCGCTCCGGTTTACCCGGTAGCCGCCGATG
>CABUOE010000282.1 GCA_902493155.1 uncultured Eubacteriales bacterium | reverse complement strand
GTTCCCAATCCTCCACCGTCATATCGGACTACTGGTGGAGATGGGTATTTCCGTCCATCGCGCTGAGCTTTGCCACCATCAGCATCAACTTGATCGGCGACGGCTTGCGGGACGCCATCGACCCCAAATCCGCGGAACGTTAACCCCATGGGAAAGGAGATACACAAATGGCACTGTTAAAGCTCATCGACCTCCACACCTTTTTTGACACCAAAAAAGGCACTGTCAAGGCTGTCAACGGGGTTTCCTATTCAGTGGACGCCGGAAAAACTCTGGGGGTCGTGGGGGAGAGCGGCAGCGGAAAAAGCGTCTCCGCTATGAGTATCCTGCGGCTCTTAGACGGAAATGGTCGCATCGACAGCGGGGAAATCCTCTTTGACGGGAAAAATTTAGTGAAAGCGCCTATGGAGGAGATGTTGAAAATCCGCGGCAACGACATTTCGGTCATCTTTCAGGAGCCAATGACCAGCCTCAACCCAGTGTTCACCATCGAGCGGCAAATCAGCGAGGCGTTTCTCATCCATCAGGACATCAGCAAAAAGGAAGCGGCCAAGCAGTCAGTCGAAATGCTCCGGGCGGTGAAAATCCCCAACCCGGAAAATGTGGCAAAGCAGTACCCCCATCAGCTCTCCGGCGGGATGCAGCAGCGGGTGATGATCGCCATGGCGCTGGCCTGCCGTCCAAAGCTCCTCATCGCAGACGAGCCCACCACCGCTCTCGATGTGACCATCCAGGCGCAGATTTTAAAGCTGATGAACGAGCTGAAAAAAGAGCAGGGAACCAGTATCCTTTTTATCACCCACGATCTGGGGGTCATCAACGAGATGGCCGACGACGTGGCGGTCATGTACTGCGGCCAGGTGGTGGAGATGGCGCCGGTCAAGATGATTTTCGGCGGCAGCATCTATTCCCACCCCTATACCGAGGGGCTCCTCACCTCGATTCCCCGGCTGGATACGCCCCCTGGCGTGAGGCTGGAGGCGATTCCCGGCTCGGTGCCCCATCCGCTCAATCTACCGGAGGGGTGCAAGTTCGCCCCCCGGTGCAAATACGCCACCGCCCAGTGCGTCAGCCGGGAACCGGATTTAGTCCAGATGGAGCCGGATCACTGGATCCGCTGCTACTATGCCGAAAAGGAAAAACGCTGGGCAAAACAAAAAGACACCGCCCCGTCCACACAATCGCGGATGGTGGGGCAGTAACTACAACTCTTGTTGTTTCACAAAAAGGCCGCCCCAAATAGAGGGCGGAGAACATAGATTTTTACAGGCGGCTGGCCGCCGGGAGGACTGTTATGGAGCAAAAAAAGGTACTGCTGAGAATCTCAAACCTCAAACAGTATTTTCCGCTGAAGAAAACCTCTTTTAAAGAGAAGGAAACTCTCTACGTCAAGGCAAACGACGGCATCTCCCTGGAGATTTACGAAGGGGAAACCTTCGGCCTTGTGGGGGAATCGGGCTGCGGGAAATCCACCTTTGGGCGGACGCTTTTACAGCTCTATCACCAGACCGACGGCAAAACCATGTATTACGGCCGCTCTCTCGATGATTTGGCGCCCCGCTATGTGCAGGACATCCTCAAAAACCTGCCCCAGCGGAAGGCGGAGATGGAAAAACTTCGGGAGAAGTATGAAAAGCTCAATGCGGAATACAAAATCCTCTCCGAAGAGGAAAAAATCCGTCGCCATGACGAACGTGAACACGCCAAAAAAGAAGCGGATGACGCTTTCCTCGATTTGGCCCAGCTCATCGGCGGACTTCTCATCGCCGATGATTTGGAGGCGGTGTCCGCACTTTTTATGGAAGGCTACCACATCGCTGCGGAAATTCGCGATAAGAGGGGAGAATTATCGGAGCTTCAGCTGGATGCTGATATTTACGCCGACGCTGTAAAGCAGCGGGACAAGGCCGGAAAAGACGCTGCTTCCCAGAAAAAGCGCCTTCGGGAGCTTCAAGCCCACATTGAGAGAAAGAAAGCCGAAATCAGAGAGCAGGAAAAAGCCCTGGACCAAAAGAAATTCGCCATCGAAAAGCTCAGAGCACAGTACCGGGACGATCCCAAGTACAAAG
>CABUOE010000281.1 GCA_902493155.1 uncultured Eubacteriales bacterium | reverse complement strand
ACCCAGAACAAAGTATTTCGAGATGGGGGTGTTGCTGAACAGCATCGGCGTATTCAATACAATCTGCGCCGCAATGTACCCATACCAAGCGGGCGAAATCGCTGCGGCGCTGTTCAGTTCGTTAGGAAGCGTCAGGTTAAAGTAGTCATCCGTAAAATGCGTATCAATAACTTGGTCAATATACGCAATGAATTCGTCAGCAGTGTGAATATCTCGCAGATCAGCAAACTGCTTTTCCACCTCAGACTCCGTAGAGCCGGTATAGAAGTAAGTAATGGTACTCATGAAGAACCATTTACTGATACATTTCCTCAACTGTGAAGCATCCAGTTTATAGTCATACTTTGCAATCAGATAGAGCACATAACTGAAAACAACGGCGTTGGTTGAGGAGATCTGTTTCTCACTGATGTATCCCGCTTCCGCCACAATATTGACGAAAGAGTGCCAGTTGTTTAGGTTCATGACCTTGTCCAGAGCATCCTTGAAAATTCGAAGATTTTCCTGCTGAACTTCTGCTGAAAACTTTCCGGTTTCCAAATTTTTACCACGTAAAAGCATGTAGGCATATCTTAGCCGTGCCCGTCTGAAACCGACGCCGACAGCCATTCGGATCAGGTGAGCAGGTTCAATCGCCATCAGGGTGTTGTAGGATGTATTGGCTGCTGGGATTCTGGAAGCAGCTGCAAATGCGTTGATTTTATCGCTGGTCTCATTTTCGTATACAGAAATCAATGTCTGAATGAAGTTGTTTTCTGTCAGGCTCTGTCCACCAGAATTAACCCGGACAAAAATATCCGCAACGTCTTCTTCATTGGCGGTATAGCTGATCTCCAGAGTAGGCAAGGAATAATCAGAGAGATTCAGAAGGGCATTAATATTATTTTCAATTCGGTCTTCTTCCTCGTCAGTAAGGAGCGGGACTCCTTTTTTGTTGCGGCTCTCATTCACCTCTTTTATGAAACGCCTTCGAAACGTGCTAATGGAATTATCCTCTTTTGCCAAAAACACATCGCTGATGCGGCTGATCCACTCGGCGTCTCGCTCAAAGGCTTGGGTCCAAACTGCAAATTCCTGCGTCAAGGGATTATAGGAGATCTTGATTTCGCGGTCCGCAAAATGCTTGTCCTTTACCTTGACGGCAAACATTGCCGCAACAAGGGCAGTTAGGCGCTGCTGCCCATCGATGACCAGCTCTTTTGGCGTTTCATAAGTCTTGGCGTTACTTCCAATGGTGCTTTTTTTGTTCTCATAATCAGCAGGAGACTCCCACAGCATAATATAGCCGATAGGGTACCCTTTGAGCATCGAGTCGAATAATTCGCGGACCTTATTATCTTTCCAGACGAAGGGGCGCTGAAGATCAGGTAGTCCAATGCGCCCGTTGCGAACACCCTTGACCAGATCTTCAACTTTGCTTGGAATATTTTTAAAAAGTTCCTTTCCCATATAGATCCCCCAATATTACACTTTCTATTTCTGAGGTGTAAGATACTACCGCCTGGCAGAGCACCTGACTTATGTGGTCATACTGCCGAGGCTCGCAACAACTTCTGACAGTGTTGTATATAATTTTAGCAGATTTCATTAGGGAAAGCAAGGAGCCAGAAAACTGGTCATCTACTATCTGCTGACGGACGTCCACTCCTTCCTTGATATTGCAAAGCCTATCAATTTACAGTACAATGGCCGCAGAAGAAACTTTTGGTAAATTATTGGCCTATACAGGAGGCAGGTACCCTCATGCATACCCTTTCAATAGACAGTAAAGCCGTGTCTATTTTTCAGACCGGCATTTCCGGCGTTCCGGTGATCTACCTGAACACATACTCCGAAGAGGGGCAACAGGTGTTTGAGGCGGCGCAGGCCGCTGGCTATCCGCCGTTTACACTGGTCGCTATCAGTGATTTGGACTGGAACCACGACATGGCCCCGTGGGACAGTCCGGCGGCGTTCAAGAAGGGGACGCCCTTTACCGGAGGAGCGGACGATTACCTGCGGCTGCTGGTGGATGAGATCATACCAGAAGCAGAAAAAGACTTAGCCACTCCTCCGGCGTGGCGGGGGATCG
>CABUOE010000280.1 GCA_902493155.1 uncultured Eubacteriales bacterium | reverse complement strand
CCTCTGCCGTTATCTAGAAACGCATGTAAAACAGACGGAACAAAGTAAAATGTCAGCGGCAGAATCATCATGGCCGCTTTGGTTTTCCCCCTAATCAGAGCTGCGGAAACCACGGACAGGAAAACCGCCCCCAAAAACCGAGTCGCCTCTAAAAAGAAGGAAAAAATCGTGATCTGGACTTTCAGGGCCTTCAGTTGACGGTACCCCTCAATGCTATCGGCAATTACCAGAAGCGCTGCCAATCCGGCCAATACCGCCGCCGTGATGAACAAGGCCCGCTGTTTTCCCGAAACAGAACGTTCCACGGCATAACCCCCATTTGTCTTTTTAACAAAGCGTCTGCTTACAGCACGCAGTACTGCTCCATATAGGCGTCCATCTTTTTAAGCATCTCGCCATAGGTCCCCTCTCCCGCCAGGTATTCCCGGATATCCTTGACCGTCACGATGGCGTGAACGTCGATGCCGAACTCCTCCTTCACTTCCATAACGGCGGTTTTTCCGGCGTTTTGGCCCACTTCGCAGCGGTTGACCGAGATAAACATGTCGTTCACCGTCACTTTGGCGGCGTTCATGAGCACCGGCACCGTTTCCCGGACGGCGGTGCCGGCGGTGATCACATCCTCGATGATGATGATCTTATCCCCATCTTCGGGCTGATACCCGACGAGAGAACCGCCCTCACCGTGGTCTTTTGCCTCTTTGCGGTTGAAGAAGTAAGGCTTGTCGATGCCGTACTCCCGGGCTAAAGCCCCGGCGGCCGCCGTCGCCAACGGGATTCCCTTATAGGCAGGGCCGAACATGGCGGTAAAATCGTCGCCGCAGGCTTCTTTGATGCACTGGGCGTAGAATTTGCCCAAAGTGTCGATTTGCTTGCCGGTACGGTAATTTCCGGTGTTCACAAAATAAGGGGAAAGCCGTCCGCTCTTGGTCTTGAACTCCCCGAAGCGGAGGACGTCGGCGCTCATCATAAACTCGATAAATTCTTTTTTGGCTGCTGATAACATATTTTTCTTCCTTTCCGGCTGGGAAGCCCAAACAGATAAATTTCCCTTAATCAATTGATTTTATTTTATCATAATTTCAATACAAAAGCAATGTATTTCTGCAAAAAAGCCTTCCCGGAACACGCCGGAAAGGCTTCTTGCTATATATGGGTTTTCGTATAATGGCTATAAATTGCAACAGCGATTATTTTTTGCCCATTTCTCCGTAGTAAGCCTGGGTGTACAGGTCTTTCAGCTCGGAGATCAAGGGGTAACGGGGGTTTGCGGGGGTGCACTGGTCTTCGTGAGCTTCGTCGGCCAACTCATCCAGAGAATCCATGAAGGTTTTCTCATCGACGCCGAAGTCCTTGATGGACATGCACTCGTTGAGGGAGTGCTCCAGGTCGATGATTGCTTTGACCAGGCTCTGAACGCCTTCTTCAGTGGTCTTGCAGGGCAGGCCCAGCATCTCGGCGATTTCCGCATAGCGGACGTCGGCGTTGAATTTCTCGTATTTCGGCCAGGTGGCGAATTTGGTGGGTTTTTGTGCGTTGTAGGTGATGACGTAAGGCAGCAGAATGGCGTTTGCACGTCCGTGAGGAATGTGGTAAGCGCTTCCCAGCTTATGAGCCAGGGAGTGGTTGATTCCCAGGAAGGCGTTGGTGAAGGCCATACCAGCCATACAGGAAGCGTTGTGCATCTTTTCACGGGCTTCTCTGTCGTTGCCGTTGTCGTAAGCGCGTTTCAGGTACTTAAAGACGATTTTGATGGCCTGGAGAGCCAGACCGTCGGTGTAATCGGAAGCCAGAACCGAAACATAAGCCTCGATGGCGTGGGTCAGAACGTCCAAACCGGTGTCGGCAGTGACGGATTTGGGAACAGACAGGGTGAACTGGGGGTCAACGATGGCGACATCGGGGGTCAGCTCGTAGTCAGCCAGCGGGTATTTGATGTTTTTCTTCTTGTCGGTGATAACGGCAAAGGAAGTAACCTCAGAACCGGTACCGGAAGTAGTGGGTACGCAGACCAGCTGTGCTTTGTTGCCCAGTTTGGGAAAATGATAAGCACGTTTTCTGATATCGAAGAATTTCTG
>CABUOE010000279.1 GCA_902493155.1 uncultured Eubacteriales bacterium | reverse complement strand
CCCTACATTTTTGTTTGCAATTATGCAAATTGCTATCATACATTTATTTTGCAACGATCCCTTTGTTTTCGATGCAGTGCTTTTTATTTTTTCCGAAGCGCTAAGATCTGTTCTACTGCCTCGGCAAAACCATATCCGCCCTCCCCTTCGGTCACATAGGCTGGCAGATGGTTGAGCATACGGGTAAACGGCTTGATGTTCGCCACGCCGCAGCTCAGCTTCAGGCTCTCGAACATGGGCTCGTCGTTGGGGGAATCCCCGAAAAACATCACGTGGTTTTGGATGTCCTCCTCCCCGCGGACCTCAGAGAGAAAGAGCTTTGCCATGGAAACTTTGTTGAAATCCCCGAACCAGGTGTTTACGTGGATGGAGCTTATCTTTGCCACCGCCCCGAACCGCTCGCAGACTTCCTTGATCCGTTCCGCCGCCTCAAACCCAAGCTTCGGCTCGTCCTCATTAAAGTCGATGGCCAAATCGTACTGGCGATAATGCTGATCCTTGGAGATCCGGCAGCCGGGCACTTCCTTCAAGCAGGCGTTCTGGATGATCTCAAGTTTACCGGAAACGTCTTCTGTCGGGATGGACGGATGGGTAAATTCCTTCCGCCTGCCTTTTTCCTCGTAGAAAACGAGGGCACCGTTTTCGCCGACAATTGCGTCGATGGGCCACTGTCGCACCGCCATGTCGCACCATCCCGCCGGACGGCCGGTGACGGGAATCATCTTGATGCCGGCACGATGGAGTTTCCACATAGCGGCGTAGGCTTCGGGGAGAAGCTTTCCCTCGTTTGTGATGGTGTCGTCGATGTCGTGGAGGACGTAGCGAAGATTTTTCGCCGTCTCGGGGCTCAGGTTCTGAATCGGTTCCATAGGGGTTCCTCTCTTTCCATTTGGTTGTCCTGGGTTTCAGCGAGTCCTGTAAGTCGTTTTGCCACAGAAAAAGCCCCCATTCCCACTGGTATAGCCGGTGAAAATGGGAGCTTGCTTCTCAAAAATCTCTGCTCGCTTCCCGAAAAAACAGTTACGCTTCGTTTTTCTCTTTGGTGTGGCGGATGACCTTTAGGCGGGAGAACTCCTCCCTTTCCTTTTCCTCCAATGCGTTGGAGATAAAGGCCGCCGTGGACTCAAAATTCGGAATAATAATGTTTTTGAGGGCGTTTGCCCGGCGCTGGGTCTTTTTGATGGCCACGGCAAGCCGGTAGATGCTGTTTTCCATCTCGGCCAGCACCACCGTCATCTCTTTACAGCGGTTAAAGCAAATATAAGCCATATCGAGCTGGGAGTTAGAGACATAAAGCCCGTAAAAAACGCCTTCGGACTCGATTGGTTCCATTGTGATATGGGGGATTTCCACTCCCATGACGCTGCGGTAAGTGATTTCGATACTCCGCTCCACCGGTACGGAATAAGCGACATTCTCCGAAATACCCAGGGAGATATTCGCCCGCTGAAGCGCGTCATAAGCCCGTTTGTAGGTATCGTCGATATCGCCACGAACTTTTTTTGCCGTGTCGATGAGCGACATCATCTCCCGGATGAGAATATTCCGTTTTCGGTCCATCAGCTCGTAGCCGAGGTTCGCCAGCGACAGGGATTTCTTGATGTTTAAAAGGTTTCCCTTGGTGGGAAATACCTGCTGGGCCACGCGCAATCATCTCCTTTTCCCGGATGGTTTTCCATCCGCACAAGCTAATCGTCAAACGGAATGAATCTGTCTTTTGAATTTTTTAGCCCGGCTTTCGGTGTAGAACTCCAAAAGCATCTTTTCGTCGATACGGTCCAGCTCCTCCTTGGGCAACAGGGAGAGAAGGTCCCAGCCAAGCTCCAGCGTCTGCTCAATGGTGCGGTTTTCGCTAAAGCCCTGATTGAGGAAATACTCCTCGAACATTTTGCCGAACTCCAGATACGCCCGGTCGGAGGGGGAAAGCTCCTCCTCGCCGATGACGGAAGCAAGGCTTCTGGCATCCTGGGTCTTGGCGTAGGCGGAAAAAAGCTGGTTGGAAACCGCCGGATGGTCCTCCCTGGTGTAGCCTTTTCCGATGCCATCCTTCATCAGACGGGACAATGACGGCAGGATGGAAACCG
>CABUOE010000278.1 GCA_902493155.1 uncultured Eubacteriales bacterium | reverse complement strand
AAGAGATAGGTTTCCTGGGTGACGACGCCGATGTTTTTCCGAAGGTCACTAAAGGAAATGTCCTTGACGTTGACCCCATCAATAGTGATTTCGCCCTGGGTCGGGTCGTAGAGGCGGGCAATCAGATTAATGATAGTGGACTTTCCGGCGCCGGTCTTGCCGACGAGGCCGATCATCTGCCCAGCCTTTACTTCAAAGCTCACGTTTTTGATGACGGGACGGCCCACCTCGTATTCAAAGGAGATATTGTCCACTTTAATGTCACCCCGGAGTTGGGACATGGATACAGGGGTATCGCTTTCCTTGACCGAAGCCTCGGTATCGAGAATCTCAAACATGCGGGAGGCGGCGTCCATGGAGCGGGCAATGGGATCTGTGGACTGGATGAAATACTCCATGCTGTTGACCGCCATGGAGAAAAAGGCCACCATGGAGGTCAGGCCACCCAAAGTCAGATGCCCCCGCATAGCCAGAAGCGCGCCCAGTCCGAAGAGGACGATTTCCGCTGTCCGATAGATAAACCGCACCAGTGGGAAGAGCTTGGAGGCAATTTTCCAGTTGTTGACGCGGACATCGGTATAAAACTGATTTTTCCGGTTAAACCGGCTGACTTCCTGCTGTTCGCCGGCAAAGCATTTGACCACCTTCTGTCCTCCCAAAGAATCGGTGATACCTGATTTGAGGGAACGCAGTGTACGGTGGCATCTCCGCTCCGAACGCTGGAAGCGTTTGAGCCCTTTTATGAGGACCAGGGCACTCAAGAGAACGGAGATCAGGATGACTATTGTCAAAATAGGGCTGATGGAGGCCATAATTCCCAAAAGGCCGATGACAGTGATGACGCTGACGATATAGTAGGGGATGAGCTCAACAAAAAAGTATTGGAGCCAGTCGGAGTCGTCGTCGATGCGGGTCATCAGGGTACCGGTGGTCTTGCTGAGAAAAAAGTTAATAGAGAGCCGCTGCATGGCGGAAAAAATTTTTACCCGCAGGTTGTGCAGCACCTTCATGGAAACCTTGGTGAGCAGGATGCCATAAACCGAACTGAAAAGTGAAGCGATGAGCTTGACGGCGAAAATCAAGAGGACGATCTGGATGACCTGTCCGTAAAATTTGCCGCCTGCGGTCAGCACTTCGTCGTAAAACATCTGGGAACTGATGAGCGGGGTGATGAGGGTTAAAACGCTGCTGACGACGATGAGCGCCAAAATCAGCAGAGATTCCTTCCAATAGGCGCGGTATTCGCCCAGCATCCGTTTGAGGGAAGAGGCGTTTGTGAGGCAGTTGGGGCAGACGCTGCGTTCCTGGCTGGGGTAAAGCCTTTTGCAGATAGGGCAGCATTTGAATTCGTCTTTCAGGCCGCTGTCGTCGATGGGGAGGTGATCCCTTGTATGGAGGATCCGCTCTTTGAACTTTTCAAAGATTCCCACAGACGAAAGAGACAGCCTGCATACCGTTTTTTCTTCTGCTTCCAATTTTAAAATGAAAGTCGAAACGGTGTACAGCCTGTCTATCTGAACGTCTTTGATTTTTTCTAGGGGAAAGGCGCAGTAGTCGGACACTTCGTACAGGATTTCATTTTCTCCCCTGCGTCCCTGCTTGTTGCGCACAAGCTTTTCTTTCCCATAAAGAACGCAAAGTTCTTTTGGAGTCAGCGCAAGGTAGATCTCTTGGTAGCTATTCTGTTTTGAAACATCTGCTTTTGCCGTATAAAGGATATTGTCTTTTGAAACGCCGCGTCTTTCAAAAGCATCTTCTACAGCTTTCGGTAAATGTAGGAAAAACACTCTGCCACCTCCTTTTAGAAAAATCGTAAAAATTCCGTCAAAGAAACTGTGCAACTGGTATGCAACTCCTACCTGTTTTTGTCATCTTTAACAGAATAAGAACAGTTTAGCAGATTTTTTTGGCAATGTAAAGAGTTACATTAATCTTTATAATTAATATAATATATTTCAAAAAATCGCACCGATTGAGGCTAATTTCTCAATCGGTGCGTATAATTATATATTATTTATACCAAATGTTGTTTACATAATCCATAATACTGCGGTCTGCGGAGAAAACTCCGGAATTTGCAATGTTGTGGAGGG
>CABUOE010000277.1 GCA_902493155.1 uncultured Eubacteriales bacterium | reverse complement strand
AAGCAGAATGTTTTGCGGATGATCGACGGGGAGATCGTCAAGGCACGGACGGGAAGGCGCTGCGGCATCATGATGAAGTGCAATTCCATGACCGACAAAATGGTGATGGAAAAGCTGGCCGAGGCTTCTCAGGCCGGCGTGCCCATCAGGCTCATCGTTCGAGGAATCTGCTGCTTGCTGCCGGGAATTCCCGGTGAGACCCAAAACATTGAGATCATCAGCATTGTGGGGCGGTTTTTGGAGCACTCCCGCATCTATTGCTTCGGCGACGGGGAGGAAACAACTGTATATATCGGCTCCGGCGACATGATGACCCGCAACACCGATAAACGAGTGGAAATCGCCGCTCCGGTAAGAGATGTGAAACTCAAGAGCCGGCTTCTCTGGATGATGGATATTCTGCTCCGAGACAACGTAAAGGCCCGGGAGATGCACCCTGACGGAAGTTACACCTTGCGTACCCCCGACGGTCAGAAGCCGCTCTGCGCGCAAGAGGAATTTATCCTGAGGGCGCAAGCGGCGGCTCCGGCGGAAAGCGGCAAAAGCCGTTCCATTGGCCAGTTTTTTACCGATATGCGGCGGAAGCTGCCTTTCGGAATGGGGAAAAATTAGCTATATGGTAAGGCATCAAAAGGAAAAACGGCGCCTGTATATCACAATACAAGCGCCGTTTTTCCTCTAATGGCAGTCATTCGGTTTCCTGTAGCCCTGTTCTTGACCCTTCTGCGCTATGTTCAGGATGCTGAACCATCTGGATCAGGTCGTGAACCGTCATCCCGGAGGATTCTACCACCTCTTTCAGTTCGGAAAGCTCTTTTTGCTCCTTTTGGGACTGGAGATCGGCTTTTTTGTCCTGAAGCTCTTTGATGGTGTTGGTCCAGCGGGTAATCTGCGCGTCGATTTTCATCAGCTCTTCGTCATAGTTGACGGATTTTTTTACGCCTCTTGGCATGAAAAACACCTCTTTTTTGCTTTGTTAGTGTTATCTTGGGCAGAAAGGGCAAAAAAATACCCAAAAAATCCGCCGTCTGAAATTTTTCAGGCGACGGGGTGAGGTTTATCGGGTGTTGATCCGGCTGTGGTCGTCGATAATCTGATAACCCATTTTGTTCAATGTGTTTTCGATTTGGTCGTATGAGGTACCGGAGCTGTCGTAGTCGACGGACACCTGTGAGGTTTGTGCGTTGACTGCGACGCTTTGAACGCCGTGAATGGTATCCAGGCGGCGTTTGATGTCTTTGACGTCGTGTTTGCCCACAATGTTCTCCACCTTAAAATATGCGCTTTCCTGAGACATACTTTATCACCTCAATAGTAGTTTTCCCCTGACGTGTCAGCGGATACCAAGCAATTTTATGAAAGGAAAACGCATTCTGCCTGTTTATATGGAAAAAATCACCATTTAAAAGACAGTATGGAGAAGGGCTGATATGGCCGGGTATGTGGCGCAGTAAATGAAAACAGCCCGCACAACGGGCAATGGGTTTGCTTTGCAAATTTTTACAATTTGTTGTTTCAAAAGACTCTTCCAAATTACTGGTCTGCATCCGAAGGAAGTTTTTGTTTGCGTTCAGATTGCTACAAAATAACAAAAGCAGGGAGATAGCCCGAAAAGGGATCTCCTTGCGTACAATAAGTAGCCGCCCCCATTTGGAGCGGGTTGTGACAAGTGGGATTATCTGCAGCAGCGGCAGCAGCGACGGCAGCATCTGCATCTACGGCAGTCACAATCGTTGTCGTTGTCGTTGTCATTATCGTTGTCGTTTCTGCTGGATCTGAATACGGGAAGAAAACCGATCAGTTGGGTGCCGTTGTTTCTAAAAAGAGAATCAAAGTCGTCAAAATTCCAATCCCAGTTCCAGTTGTCGTTTCCACAGTTACACATAAACAATTCCTCCAATTATTTATTGCGGTGGATTTTCCATCCGCACTTCATCATATGTTGGAAAATGTCGGAATGTGTCAAACTGTGAAGCTTTATTTTCAGTGCATCAGATGGTGGGTTCCTCGTCCAGGATTTCTGCTGCCTCAGGAGCGGAAAGGTTTTGCTCCATTGCGTTCAGGTCGTAAAACCGAATGGCGGTGGCCAGCAGTACCAGCAGAC
>CABUOE010000276.1 GCA_902493155.1 uncultured Eubacteriales bacterium | reverse complement strand
GCCTAAATCTCTCCAGCTAGAACCGTTGTCAGAAGCAAAAGCCTGAACCGTTGTCGGCCATTCGGCGCCTGCGATTTCATCCCGAAGGAAATTCGCCTCGATCTGCTGGAAACTCTGGGAAGAGCCCAAATCTACGACGATTTCTGCGGTATTGCCCTTTGCTTTGGTAAATCCTAACCATCTCCCGTCCATGTAATCCTCTTTGGAACCGTAGAGTCCGTCGGTCATCTGCCCCTGATTGGTATAATCTTCTTCCAAATTGTTGGACAAGGTGTAAGATTTTCTGAATGCCAGGTTGTTGGGATCGCTGTCCGGCACATCGGTAACAGGGTCGTTGCCGCCCAGGGCCGATTCCTGAATGGTGACGAGAGAAGCGGAAGAAAAGCTCCGCACCTCGCTTCCGTCCTTAAACCGGTTGATGACCCAAGCTTGGTACACGCCGCTGTCTTCAAGCTGTGCATTGGGGATTTTAATGGCTTTCCGGTCATTGAATTCCGGAAGCTCCACATTGTCTTTCGTCCAAACAATGCTTACCTCATCGCCTTCTGCCGCAAGGGTGTAGTCCATTTTCAGGTTGACGGCGTCGCCTTCGTATTTATTCACATTTGTGGGAAGATCGGTTGTAAACACGGCCTCTTTCGGGTCGCGATCCGACCAAGCGCCCATAATCTGCACTTCGGAAACAAACATCCAGGAAGTCGCATACTTGATGTACACTTTGACAAAACGAGCGGTAGCAGGCGCTCCGGTCAACGTGTAGGTGTGGATCATTTCATCTCCGTCGTCACCGGCGCCGCCGGCAGCAAAATCGCTCCAGTTGAGCTTATCAGATGAGTAGGATACTGCCACGGATTTTGGTGCGCCGATACCGGGGCCGTATGAACAGACATACTGGAAATTAACTTCATCAAAAGTCTGCTTATAGCCAAAATCAAAAATCAGTTCAATGTCGTGATTGCCACCGGCGTAACCGACATAGTTTGGATCTCCATAATCGGTTGAACCAAATAAGCCGTCGGTCAATTCTTTATGGCCGGTATCCGGATAAATATTTTCGAAGGCGTCCGTGCCGGTGTAGGAGCATCCGAGCGCCAGGTTGATTCGGTCGTCGTAGGCCTCTTCCCCATCAAATTCCTCGGCGAGGCTAAACGCTTCCTCTCCGCTGCTCTCATCGGAAGCTTCCTCAGCGAGATTTGGTTTCTCCTCTCCCAAATCTTCCGCAGAGCTCACTTCCTCCTCCAAAACAGATGTGTCGGTATTGGTCAGTTCCTCGTTAGCTATAATATTCTCTTCTGCATAAGCACTGACTGGAATTGCACTGAGCGTGCAAGTCAGGGCCAAAAAGATAGCCAACAAGGATGACAACCTTCGGTTCTTCTTTTTACCTAACATATTAATCTCCTCCACTATTGATTGCTTTGTGCATGCTCAAATGTGTTTTTATGTTCTTATTTTCATTATAGGCTTCTCTTAAAGCCTGTCAATACTGCATATTAAAAAGAGAGAAATTACCCGGTAAATGGTAAGAATGTACATTTTTATTTTCTAAAAATGAAAGAAAATACGGTTTATTTCTGTCAAATGATAAATTAAAAACCTATATAGAAAGGGAAACTACGACAGAGGAAGGATTTTTGCCTCCCTATGCTCCTAAAATAGGGCGCAGAAAGTGGCTTTACTCCAGGTTTTAGAGCAATTTCTCCCTGTTTTTGCCCGATTTTGCACGGAAAACCGGGCAACGGGAAACATCGTCCATATAATGATAAAAAAGTACATATTTTGAGGACTAAGAGCTGTTTTTCTCCAACTGGCTTCATAAAATCAATGATCCCAGCGCCCTTTGCCAACTTAACATAGAAAAATCTCCCATCTATAAAAAGATGGGAGATTTTTTCTGCAACGAAATTTTGGAGAAAATCCGCTACAAGTATGGTATGGAGATTATAAAAGGAGAGCAATTTAAATAGGTGAGGTTTTATCCATTATTTCACCCACGCGCCGCTAGCGTCTACTTTGTAGCCGCCTACGGTGGTATTAGCGGCCATTTTGCCGCTGGCGTTGAAGTAGTAGCACTTGTTTCCTACCCAGTTCCAGCCGGTCGCCATAGCGCCGGAGGACTTCAGGTAATACCAGGTGCTTCCCTGCTGAAGCCA
>CABUOE010000275.1 GCA_902493155.1 uncultured Eubacteriales bacterium | reverse complement strand
AGATTGCCCGGACGCATACGCCCGCCGCAGCAAGGAAGCAATTTTGGCAAGCAATATAGCTGTATTATACGGCTTTGTAATAAATGCGTCCCCACCCAGCATGATGCTGTTCAATTCATCCATGTCTGTGTTACTGCTCGTCACAAATACAATGGGAATATCGGAAAAGCTGCGAATCTGCGAACATATTTCAAAACCACTGTTTCCCGGCAATTTTATATCTAACAGAACCAAATGAGGGGCAAACGCTTTTACCTGCTCGATCACGTTTGAAAAATCGGTAGCTGTGTCAACCTCATATCCATTACCGGACAAAAGGTTTTTCAACTGTTTTTGTATTGTTAAATCATCTTCCACAACTAATATTTTCATTCTTCCGTTCCTTTCGGGCCTCTGTATCGTCTGTCCTTTGGCTTCTCTGCCTCCTTGGGGATCAGCCAGACACCGGCCATTTTGACAGCACCGGGGATGCGTCCATCGGTGCAGTAATAATTTATCTGTCGGGACGAAACGCCCCATTTTTCGCTTGCCTCTTTGAGCGTCATGTAATCCATGTTCACACCTCCGACAATCTATTTCATTATATTTCATTTGCTCGAAGAATACAAGGAACAGAATATGAATTATAGAGTGTAGCAGCTTCACAAACGATATGCAAAATACGAGAGCTGAAAAGCCCCTCTTATCTACGCATTTAGGGGTCAAAAAGCCCACGGAAATCAAGACTTTTCGGTGCTGGTCGGTGTGGTGGCAGAATGATTTATCACATACCCGTCGAAACGGGCTTTGAAATGCGTAGGAAAATCTTTCCGGCGCTGGTTTTCCTGCCGGTTCTGTGGTATGCTGGAATAAGACAAAAAACGACAGGAGTTGACACGATGGCCGAACAGGAAATGTTGCTGGACACTGATACCATCAAGGCCGCCGTCGCCGGTGAGAAGTGGGCCAAAGATAAAGTGATCGAACACTACACCCCCATGATTGATGAGCTGGCCGTTGACGCAGATATGAAGCAGCACCTTATTTTGAAGCTGCTGGAAGAACTGCCACACTTCCCGATGGGGCAGGCATAAGAAAAAAGAGCGCCGGACGCAGAGGCACACAGCCCCCGCGCCCGGCACTTTGCATTGTAAGAAAAGAATAGCGCAGTACGGTCAATCATGACCGCCTGCGCTATTCCTGTTGTTTCAGCTTCATATCCCTGCGGATCGTGTCTTTGGCTGCTTTGAGCAGATCGGTGAGGATGCGTACCTCGTAGTCGTCGCAATCCTCCAAAAGCATTTGAACCTCATGGGAGAAAACTTCCTTGGAGTGGATCACGCTGTCGCACAGAAATTCATCCACCGAAACAGACAGGACGTTTGCCAGCGCAACCGCCATCGGCAAGCTCAACTTGGAATGGCCGTTTTCAATGTTGCTCATGTGGGTAATGGACAGCCCGGCCTTTTCTGCCAATGCTTCCTGCGTCAGATCGGCCCGTATTCTTGCAATCTTCACGCGCTTTCCAATCTCTTTGTAATCTAATTCCATCTATTTGTCCTCGCAGTACGTCGCCTAATATTATTCCCCCTTTATTGTAAAGTACCCGGCACAGATATATAATAAACTATATAAATTCAAAATTTATATGTTTTAAGTTTTGCGAATTTTCTGTGGTGAGTTGGCTTATTAAATAAACATTTTAAGGTGGGGAAATAGATATGGTGGTTTGTACTTTTGCGGGACACAGAGAAGTCTTTGGCCTCGGTCAATCGCGGGTAGTGGAGATATTGGAAAGGCTGCTGGAAGCGGAACAGGAAATGACTTGCTATGTGGGCGGCAAGGGAGAGTTTGACGCTCTTTGCGCCAGCGCGGTTCGCACTCTAAAGCACCGGCACCCGGACAAGGCAATCTCGCTTGTATTGGTTCTGCCCTACATGGAGCAGCGGCTAAACACGGATAAGGAATACTATGAAAGCCGCTTTGACGAAATCCTGATTCCCATTGAACTTGCGGGCGTTCACTACAAACAGGCGATCACCGCCTGCAATCGCTGGATGGTAGACCGGGCGGATTGCCTGATTGCTATGGTATGGCGGGATCACGGCGGGGCCTATCAAACACTGAAATATGCGGAACGCTGCTGCAAACGGATTTTCCGGGTCGGACACGAAAAATAAG
>CABUOE010000274.1 GCA_902493155.1 uncultured Eubacteriales bacterium | reverse complement strand
GCGCCATTGAGCAGGACGGTAAAACCGCCATCATGCTCCCCGGCCCGCCCCGGGAAATGGCCCCCATGTTCGACCATTACGTGGTCCCCTTCCTCTTAAAGGACAGCGGCAAGGTGCTTTTGTCCCACAACCTGCATTTTTACGGCATCGGGGAATCCCTGTTGGAGACCAAGCTCCACGAGTTGATGGAAAAAAGCCTTAACCCGACAGTGGCCCCCTACGCCAAAACCGGCGAAGTGATGGTGCGGGTTTCCGCCATGGCCAAGGACGCCCACGAAGCGGAGCAGATGATGGCGCCGGTCATCGGGGAAATCGAAGAAACGGTAGGTGAATTTCTCTACGGCATCGACGTGGGCGATTTGCAGACGGCGGCGGTGCGGGCGCTGAAAGCAAAGGGGCTGCAGGCCGCCACGGCAGAGAGCTGCACCGGCGGGTACGTCTCCAAGCGGCTCACCGAGGTGAGCGGCTCTTCCTCCGTCTTTGAGTGCGGCGTATGCACCTACTCCAACCGGATGAAGCAGCAGCTATTAGGCGTAAAGGAGTCCACTTTACAGAAATTTTCCGCAGTTTCCCCGGAAACAGCCGCTGAGATGGCGGCAGGTGTGCGGAAGCTCTCCGGCGCTGATATCGGCGTTTCGGTGACTGGAAACGCAGGCCCGGAGCCATCGGAGGGCAAACCGGTTGGGCTTGTTTACATCGCCGTGGACAGCGACTGGCACAAAGAGGTTTTCGAAATGAACATCAACCGCCGGGACGAAAACCTGCGGGAAATGATACGCTACCTCTCGTCGTCGAGAGCCATCTACATGCTGCTGAAAACAGCGGAGCAGTATCCCGGTAAAAACTGAATCACTTTTCCAGCAGAACGTCCATCATCAGGCGGGTGCCCCAGATAAAGCCGGCGGAGAAATCAAAATACGCATCCAGAGAACAGAGACGGTATCTTGCGTAGCAGAGCCGTTCGTACAGTTCTTTCTGCTCGTCGGAAAAGGTTTTGTACAGGGTTGTTTCTGCGTCAGTTACACCGCTGGAAACTTTTTGGTATTCCGGCGAAGTCTCGGAAAATTCGCTGGTCTGACGTAACAAATCGTAAAGCTTGTCAATGGTTTTGGGCATAGAATCAGCTCCTTTCGCTTTGTAGCAATTATATTATACTATGTTTAGATAGTAAAGTCAATACTATTTAAAGATAGTAAAAATATTTTTTGAGGTGATAAAAATGTATTTATATTCAAAACTAAAAGAATGCAGAGCAGCAAAAAAGTTGTCACAAACACAGATTGCCGAATTGCTAGGAATTGACCAGCGCGTATACAGCATCTATGAAACGGGCAAGCGGGAAATTCCCTTGCACCATTTCATCACCTTGGCCAAATTCTATAACGTCAGCCTTGATTATCTGGCTGGACTGTCAAAAGAAATGTAGGGGCGAACTGCGTTCGCCCGAAAAAACCTCCATACGAAAATGGGCGAACACAGTTCGCCCCTACAGATCCCTCATTTGTGTGGGATTGCGGGCGGAGCAGAGCCCCGCCCCTACGGTTTTTATCCAACGTAATCCCAATAAAAAACAAAATATTCCTTCCCTGCCCCCATTTTTTCCGGAAAATGGGGGCAAAATATTTTGTAGCACAGGGCTTGACAATTCTACACCAAAGAGGTATACTATAGCCACAGATACCCCCCCGGGGTGTCAGTCCCCTGTCTACAAACACGCCGCCCTTCTGGCGGCTTCATCGGAAGGAGTTCCCATGAAAAAGCAGAAATTCAACGTCACCGGCATGACCTGTTCCGCCTGCTCCGCCCACGTGGAGAAAGGCGTCTCCAAGGTGGATGGCGTGGACAATGTCAGCGTCAATTTGCTCAGCAACAGCATGTCAGTCACCTACGACGAGGCAAAAACCGACGAAGCTACCATCATCAAGGCAGTGGAAAATGCGGGCTACGGCGCTTCGGTTCCCGGAACAGGCGCCAAAAACCCGTCGTCCGCCACCCCTGCCACCAAAGACGACGAACTGCGCGAGATGAAGCACCGGCTCATCTGGTCCATTCTCTTCACCGTCCCCCTCTTTTACATCAGCATGGGACACATGATGGGCTGGCCCCTCCCCGCCGTCTTCCACGGCGACGCTTCCGCCATCGTCCTGGCTTTTACCCAGTTTTTGCTGGTCATACCGGTGATTTTCGTCAACTTCAAGTTCTTTCGGGTG
>CABUOE010000273.1 GCA_902493155.1 uncultured Eubacteriales bacterium | reverse complement strand
GGGGCCTCCGGCCTGAAAAATCAGGCGGAAGCCCCGCTTCATCTCGTACAAAGCATCAATTTTGCCATCTAATGGAAAAGGCATCTATGGAAAATCACTTTGGATTTTGGGCTCTAAAAAGCCCGCAAACCCGCATGAATACTGACAAAAATGGGGTGGACATCTAAAGTGTCCACCCCAGATGGTTGCGGAGGCAGGATTTGAACCTACGACCTTCGGGTTATGAGCCCGACGAGCTACCGGACTGCTCCACTCCGCGATATTTCCGCACCCTCTCTGTGAGTGCAGAAATTATTATACTACACTTCCATATAAAATGCAAGTCTTTTTTATAATTTTTTCGTTTTCCCCTTTTCATAGAGGAAAACCAGCCCCATCCCCAATGCAACACAGATAACTGCGGCAACCATTCCTGCCACAAAAGCCGAAAATTGGTTATTTTCTCGAAAAACGGTTTCCCTTGTTCCTTCTTCCGTTTGGCCCAAAGGGACGCCAGCCTCCGCAGCGCTCTCTGCCGCTTCCTCTGTTTCGCCCACCTTGAAAGGAATATAAGGCTCTTCTCCGCTTTGCGGGGACTCCCCATCATTCGATTTTGCAGCGACATTCGAGCCGGAATTGCCGCCCGCCATCCCTGTGCCGCCGGCCCCCGCCCTTTCCGAAGCCGAACCGCCTTCTTCCGCACGAACAACGGACACCGTGTATTGCTTTGTTGTTTTGCGATCCTCCGAACGTACGGTTACAACGATCTCCGTGGTGCTTCCCGCCTTATAGAGCGTCTTTCGAAACTGTTGCCCCTTCCGAGGCGTTCGCCTGAAAGGTCACGGACTGCACATCCGAATCCACGGGTAATGTATATTCCAAAATGTCCGGGGAAAATGGCGGCTCCAAAGTCCCTTCGGACGGCTGTAACGCGGTGAGAAAACACGGGGATGATGCGGCGAAAGCGGATTCTTCCAACGCCCGGTTCACAGTAACCGTATACACCTGCCGGTTCTTTTTGTCCAATGACACAGCGGTAATTTTGATTTCCGTCGAAGTCCCCGCGCGATTCAGCTTTTCCCGGCTGACACTGACCGAACCGTCCTCTCCCGCCCTTGCCTGAAAGGTCAAAGACTGTACGTCCGCGCCGACATCCAACGGTCACGTCTGGCGAAAAGGCTGGACGCAGCTCCCCGGCCGATGGGATCAGTTCGGCCAAATAAGCTTCCCATTCGGGTTCCTCCGGTTCTTCGGCCCGGTTGACGTCCACAAGGTATTGCGTCTTCTGTTTTTGATTCTCCGAAGTGGCGGTAATGGTAATCGAAGTCGTTGATCCGGCTTTTTGCAGCGTTTTCCGGCTGACACTGACCGTTCCATTCTCCCCTGCCGTCAAATGTAACGCTCGACACCCGATATGGGACATCCAAGGTATAATGATAGATATCGGCTGAAAAGGATGGGGACAGCTTTCCCGAGGATGGCTCCAAACTCTCCAAAAATGCTCTGTCCGATTTTGGCGGGAGCACTTCAAGCGGCGCCTTCCCTTCACAACGGGAATCCAGCTGTTCCCCTTGCCAGTTACAAACTTGATCGACCACGACCTCCAATTCTGTTTCGCCAGCCGGAGCCCCCTCATTCACCTCAAAAACATAAGTTAAAATGGTTCCGGACAGAGCGGGTGCATGGCCTAAATCCACATTACACACATACGTGCTACGCACAGGATTGTTCGTCCCATCTGTCTGCAAGGTTTTATTTTTGATCTGGCTGGACGGTTCTACACGCAAAAAGGAAAGGCGGGTATCGTCGTACGCGATGGAAACGCAAAAGCCCGCAATGTCCTTTTGGGCCGTTGTGGTATCCACGGTCAATTCTATGCGTTCCCCACCATAGTAGGACTCCCTATCTACCGAGAATACAAACGGTGTTTCCGTCTCCAAGGAAGCTGCAGCCGCCACCGTTCCTAAATGAAAAAGGGCAATAACTGAAAGGAGGAGTCCCAATACCCGTTGCAGCATTGTGTACCTCCTCCATTTTCTGTTTCCTATCGTTTCCCGGTAATCAGGCCGTCACTGTTTCCATGGCCTCCGTCGTGCGCAATTCCCGCAAGCGGCGTTTCCTGAGGATCTGCAAGCGGAACCGGTTATACCGTTGGATCACGGCAAACGGCAAATTCCCCAACAAAATCAAAAACGCAAACAGAAGCCCAATCCCTAGGGAATTGACCACTAG
>CABUOE010000272.1 GCA_902493155.1 uncultured Eubacteriales bacterium | reverse complement strand
GTGTGCCGGAAGTGATTTCCGTCCAGTCGGATTCCGGTATGATGAGCGGCAGCATTTCCCACGAGTTCATGCTGCTGACCCCGGTGGGAGAAGATAGTATCGTCCTTTGCAAAGAGTGCGGCTACCGCGCCAACATGGAGGCGGCGGAAAACGTGGTGGAAAACGTAGAAGTGGGAGAAGCGGAAGAGATCAAGCTGGTCCATACCCCCAACATCCACACCATTGAAGACATCTGTGAGTTTTTGCATGCGCCCCTGGAAAGCTCCTGTAAAGCGGTGGTCTACCAGAAAAACAGCGACGACGCTTATGTGGTGGTGTTCATTCGCGGCGATCTGGATATCAACGAGACGAAACTGACAAATTTCTTAGGCGAAGACATCCATCCGGCGGTGATTACGGCGGAATGCGGCTTAAATGCCGGTTATATCGGGCCTTATAAACTGGAAGGGGACTTTACCGTTTTATTTGACCGCTCTCTTGAGGGCACCCAGAACCTTTCCTGCGGCGGCAATGTGGAAGAGTATCACTATACCGGGCTCAATATCGAGCGGGACTGCGGCAAGGTAGAATACCACGACTTTGCGAAAATCGCCGAGGGCGGCATTTGTCCTGTCTGCGGCAAAAAGGCCATTACCATCTCCCGCGGAATCGAAGTGGGGAATATTTTCCAGTTGGGCACCAAATACACCAAATCCATGAATATGACCTATCTGGATGCCGACGGCAAAGCGGCGTATCCCATCATGGGCTGCTACGGCATTGGCGTTGGAAGGCTGGCGGCCTCTGTCTGTGAGGCCCATCACGACGATTACGGCCCCATCTGGCCCATCACCATCGCCCCCTGGGAAGTTCATCTCTGCTGCGTCCGTTCCGACGACCCGGAGGCTCATGCCTTTGCCGACCAGCTTTATGATGAGCTGCAAAAAGAGAAAGTGGAAGTGATTTACGATGACCGCAAGGCGACGGCTGGCGTCATGTTCTCGGACGCAGACCTGCTGGGCGTTCCGGTGCGGGTCATCGTCAGCCCCCGCAATATGAAGGAAGGCTGCTGCGAAATCGTCACCCGGGACAAGAAGATCAGCAAGAAGGTGCCGGTTGACGAGGCCGTAGAGGCTATTCAGGCGATACTCAAAGAGTTGTATGACGAGATTGAGAAAGGCTGTAAATAAAGTTTCTGGATAAGATACAAAAATCCGCTGTGCGTTGCTGCACGGCGGATTTTTTCTGAGCAGATTATTTTTGATACCGTTTTTTCTTTCCAACGGGCCGCGTCTGTTTCAGATAGCGGTCGATATTTTGGGGTTCTTTGCTTACGACGCAGGAAAATAAAATGTCGATTAAAGTGAGCTGAGCAATTCTGGAGCTCATGGCGCCGATGCGGATGTTCGTTTCCGGCGAGGTGATCTGAAAAGCGACATCTCCGCACTGGGAGAGACGGTTTTTGCCGTATTGGGTAATGGTGATGACTGCGGCTCCCTTGGATTTGGCCATACTGGCCGCTTCCACCACATCCTTGGTTTCACCGGACCAGGAAATGGCGACAGCCACATCCTGCTTGGACAGAAGAGAGGCAGAGGTGAGCTGCAGGTGTCCGTCAGGATAAGCGGTGCAGTTTTTATTGATGCGCATAAACTTATATTGGGCGTCCTGCGCGGCCAATTGGGAGGCGCCGATGCCATAAAAATCGATCTTTTGGGCCTTTATCAGCAGGTCGGCCGCCAACTCGATGTCGGATGGTCGGAGCAGCGTGCAGCTGTCCTGAATGGACTGAATACTGTTTGCGCAGATGCTTTGCAGGATGTTTTCCACGCTGTCGCCCGGCCGGATATCGGCGGATTGCCTTTTGTCCCGGCTTTGCTCCACCGCCAGTTCCGCCGCAAGGGCCAAGGTAAAGTCCCGGTAGCCTTCAAAGCCGATCCGTTTACAGAAGCGGACGACGGCTGCACGGTTAGAGCCGCTGTATTCCGCCAGCTCCGCCACCGTCAGGCCGACGATGTGTCCAGCGTGTTCCAGCACATAGTCCGCTACCCGTTGTTCGGCCGGACTGAAATTTTCCTTACATTTTTCGATTCGCAGCAATGTCCCTCTCATATAGGCTTCCTCTTGTTCCATTTTTCCAACGCCATCAAGGCGCAGCCATAGGCGGCGTCATGGCGACATTCCTTCAAAACCACATTGGGAGCTTTTTTTTGCAGTTTCTGGCTGAGCAAATTCTGTAGGGCAGAGGATTTTGTGACCATTCCACCAGTATAGACGCAA
>CABUOE010000271.1 GCA_902493155.1 uncultured Eubacteriales bacterium | reverse complement strand
TTATACAAGATAATAGATAGCATTTTTTTCCGAAAAATGCTATAATAAACGGGTATGCATCCATGATATATCTGGCATATCAGAAAAATATGGCAGATAATTTGGAGCCCTATCCCATATATATGTGGCAGGGTGTTTTTCAGAAGGCGGCTGCCGCTTTTTGAAATCTCAATTGCGTCAATTTACCTGCAATCAAATCATAAGGAGGTTCATCTATGTCTAACAAAAACGCCGGTGTTGCATTTAAAGGCACTCCGGAACAGGAAAAAGAGCTCAAAGAGGTCATCCTGAAACACAAGGATCAAAAAGGCGCTTTGATGCCTGTTTTGCAGGAAGCTCAGGAAATCTACGGCTACCTGCCCATCGAAGTCCAGACCATCATCGCCGAAGGCCTTGACATCCCGCTGGAAGAGGTCTACGGCGTCGTCACCTTCTACGCTCAGTTTTCGCTGTACCCCAAAGGACAGTACAAAGTTTCCGTCTGCCTCGGCACCGCCTGCTACGTCAAAGGTTCCGGTGATATTTACGACCGTTTGCAGCAGCGCTTAGGTATCCAGGGCGGCCAGTGCACTCCCGACGGCAAATTCTCTCTCGAGGCCTGCCGCTGTGTAGGAGCATGTGGCTTGGCTCCCGTCATGACCGTCAACGAAGACGTCTACGGCAAAATCACCCCCGATGACGTGGACGAGATTCTGGCGAAATACGCATAAGGGACAAACGTCCACAAACGAAAGGGACCGGTGAAGCTTTATGCAGGAACTGTCACTGAACGTACTGGACATTGCGCAGAATTCCATCCGGGCGAACGCATCGCTCGTAACCATAACGGTTTCGGAGGACACGCTAAGGCACCTTCTCTCAATTTCCATCGAGGACGACGGCTGCGGCATGACCGAAGAACAGATAAAAAATGTGATGGACCCCTTTTTTACAACCCGAACAACCCGAAAAGTGGGCTTAGGCGTGCCGTTTTTCAAAATGTCCGCCGAAGCGACGGGAGGAACCTTTTCCATCCAATCGGAGGTGGGGAAAGGAACCCGGACAACCGCTACATACCACACCGACCACTTTGATATGCTGCCTTTAGGCGATATTAACGCGACGATGTTGTCTCTCATCTCGGTGAACCCGCAGCTGGACTTTCTCTACAGAAGAGAAATCGACGGAAAGTCCTTTGTGCTGGATACCCGGGAGATCCGCACGATTTTGGAAGGTGTGCCCTTAAATTCCCCCGAAGTGCTGACGTTTTTAAAGGAATTCCTCACTGAAAACGACAGCGAACTAAACCGAAAACAATGACACAAATCAATAAGGTGGTGCAGCTAAATGAAAAGCTTAGAAGAACTGAAAGCCATTCGCGACAAAATGAAAAACAACGTCAATCTCCGTGAGGAAAACGGCGATAACATTCGTGTCGTCGTCGGCATGGCGACCTGTGGTATCGCCGCTGGTGCAAGACCGGTGCTCAACGCGTTTACCGAAGAAGTGGCAAAGAGAAATCTCCACAATGTAACCGTCACCCAAACCGGTTGCATCGGCATTTGTCAGTATGAGCCCGTCGTCGAAGTGATCGACGCAAACGGCGAAAAAACGACTTATGTGAAAATGACCGCGGACAAGGTGGCAAAAGTCGTTACCGACCATTTGGTCAACGGCAACGTCGTCAGCGAGTATACCATCGGAAACTTAAAATAAGGAGGTCGCACCATGTTTCGTTCACACGTACTTGTCTGCGGAGGTACCGGATGTACTTCTTCCGGCAGCCAGGCGATTATCGAGTCCCTGGAAAGTGAAATTAAGAAAAACGGGCTGGAGGAAGAGGTAAAGGTCGTCAAGACCGGCTGCTTCGGTCTCTGCGCATTGGGCCCGATCATGATCGTATATCCCGAGGGATGCTTCTATTCGGAAGTCAAAGCAGAGGATATTCCTGAAATCGTCAGCGAGCATCTGTTAAAAGGCCGTATCGTCAAACGCCTGCTCTACAAAGAGACAGTGCAGGAAGACCAGGTTAAATCCTTAAACGACACCAATTTCTACGCCAAACAGCACCGTATCGCTCTCCGCAACTGCGGCGTCATCAATCCCGAGAACATTGAGGAATACATCGGCACCGACGGCTATCAGGCATTGGGTAAGGTTTTAACCGAATACACCCCGGAGCAGGTCATCCAGATCATCAAGGATTCCGGATTGCGCGGACGCGGAGGCGGAGGATTCCCCACCGGATTAAAATGGAGCTTTGCCGCCGCCAACCAGGCCGACCAGAAATACGTTGCCTGTAACGCCGACGAAG
>CABUOE010000270.1 GCA_902493155.1 uncultured Eubacteriales bacterium | reverse complement strand
TTCGGGGCCGACGACTACGACGGCGTGCGGAAAAGCGTCACGGTAAGCCTTCTCATCAGCGCCGTTTTGACGGTGGTGCTCACGGCCATTGCCGTCCTCACCGCTCGTCCCCTGCTCACGCTGTTACAGACTCCCGCAAACATCATCGACGACGCGTACGATTACATCATCATTATTTTCTGGGGCATTTTCGCCTCGATGCTCTTTAACCTCTTGTCCAACGTGGTGCGGGCCTTGGGCGATTCCCGGACGCCGCTTCTTTTTCTCATTGTGGCCTGCGTATTAAACATTGTGCTGGACTTTGTGTTCATCCTGGCCTTCAAGATGGGGGTGGCCGGGGCCGCCTGGGCCACGGTGATTGCCCAGGTGGTTTCCTGCGCCCTCTGCATCCTCTACATCGCCAAGCGGATTCCCCTGCTGCGGCTGTGCAAAAAGGACTGGAAGGTGGACGCTTCCTACATCAGGACCCACTGCAGGGTGGGGCTGCCCATGGCGTTTCAGACCTCCATTATCGCCATCGGGGCGATGATTTTGCAGGTGCCCCTGAACAAGCTGGGCTCCACCGCGGTGGGCGCCTTTACCGCCGCCCAGAAAATCGACAACCTGGCGGTGCAGATTCCATGTCCTTCGGCATCACCATGGCAACCTACGCCGCTCAGAACTACGGCGCGGGCAACATGGGGCGCATCAAACACGGGGTTCGTCAGTGCATCTTCATCAACGTCGCTGCCAGCATTGTGCTGGGGGTGGTCATCATCCTGACCTGCCGGCCGCTGGTGGGGATTTTCGTGGGTCAGGGGCAGCAAGAGGTGGTGGAGCTGGCGAGGGTGTACCTCATCATCAACTGTTCGCTCTATTTTCTTTTGTCACTGCTGTTTGTCTACCGGTACACCTTGCAAGGCATCGGAAAAAGCCTCACCCCTACCGTCGCTGGCGTCATCGAGCTGTTCATGCGCAGCTTCACCGCCATCTTTTTAGCGATTCCCTTCGGTTTTGCCGGCATCAGCGCCGCAAACCCCATCGCCTGGCTGGGGGCGCTCATTCCGCTGACTTTCGCCTATTACCGGAACATCTGCAAGCTCTTAAGGCAGTTCCCCGACGAGCCGGAGAGTCCTGAATTGGAGAAAACAGCCGCCGCGGGCGATGGTTCCCAGGAGTTTTAAGGACAGAAAAACCGCCCTGCCTTGGAAAAAAGGCGGGGCGGAGTTGTTTAGGAACGGATTCCCTGGTTTAAGAGAAGTTCCAGGAAAGCGGACAGGAGCTTGCTGTCGGTAATCAGGCCGAAGTTGGGAGAATCGTCCCGTCGGTCGATTTGCAGCGCCTGCAAAACGGCGATTTTGTTGTGGCGCTCCGGCTGGAGGCGGACGGCGTACTCCCAATCGTCGACGTGCATAGTGACGGTGTAGAAGGCTTCCAGGGGCTGGGCGTAGGCTCTTTTGCTGAGGGCATGGCAGAATTTTTCGTATTCCAGGTGCTTTAACTGGCGTATAATCATGGCAAAATTCCTTTCTTTTTGCCAACTCACTTGAAAGGTTTTGCAGCGCATGGTATAATATTTGTGCGGCAATTTCCTTTCGAAGTTGTTGGCGAGTGTAGAAGTGGTGCGTACTTTACGAGGGTTGCGCCACTTCTCTTATTTTTTGAGGCCGTCGTGCATCTTTTTGTTCCCCAATTTCTTCACCTCACTTAGTTGGGTCATTAAGCATTATAACTTACTGACCCAATTAAGTCAATAGCTTTTTAAAAATAAGTATAACATATAAAAACCCCCGCCATAGCGGGGGTTTTTCTACTTTTTGAGATCGTCATGCATCTTGTGAATACCCTGTCGGATAACTTCTGCTCTCGAAACCTTCATTTCTTCACTGCATTCTTTCAGTTTTTCAAAAGTTTCATCGTCAGCCTTAAACTTGACGGAAACATTCTTCGGATTGTCAGTGGGACGTCCCATCTTTTTGGTGCCCATGCAACCATCACCTCACTTTTTGGGGTCGGTATTATTATAGGCTTACCGACGCCGCAAAGTCAAGAGGTTATGAAAATATTTTTTCTAATACTGAAATTTTCTGCTCCTTCACCGATACCATTTTCTTTTCGTAACGTCGCCGGGACCCGCCCCGGCAGGCGGCTTAAGGGGCTGTCTTGTCAGCCCCTTAAGAATCCTACCGCGGGGGGAGGGCTCCATTTGCGGGGGTCGAACCCTAGGAGTCGCCCTCCCCTGCCACCCCTCGTGCCTTTCTAGGGCTTGTAGTAAAACGGATAGGTTTTTGCTTCGTCGCTATCCGGGGCTGCGCGCT
>CABUOE010000269.1 GCA_902493155.1 uncultured Eubacteriales bacterium | reverse complement strand
TGTGGGCATCTCGGCCCGGATGCACGGCGTGGTTTTGGTCGATGAAGCCGGAAATGCTCTGGGCAACTGTATCGTTTGGTGCGATACCCGCAGCGCTCCCCAGGCGATGAAGCTGGAAGCGTTTAGCCGGGAACGGGGACTCCCCCTCCAAAACCCCGCCACCTCGGCTTACACCGCACCGAAGCTTTTGTGGCTGAAAGAGCACGAGCCAAAAACCTATGCCAAAGCCCACACCCTGCTCTACTGCAAGGATTATCTCCGCTTCCGCCTATCCGGAAAGGTCGCCACCGACGTAAGCGATGCCTCCGGCAGCCTCCTTTACGATTTTTTTGAAGGCGACTGGCACTGGGAGCTGATCCGGGCGCTGGATTTGCGGGAGTCCCTCTTTCCGGAAATTTTGGAGAGCAGCGAACGCGCCGGTCACATCTCCAAATCCGCTTCAGATGCCACCGGAATCCCCCAATCGGCGAGCATCGCCGCAGGAGCGGGCGATTTGGTCTGTTCACTTTTAGGAAACGGCATCCTCAACAGAGGAGACATCCTCATAAATCTGGGAACGGCCGGACAAATCATGACGGTCTGCCAGCCGGACGCCAAACCTCCTATTGGCGTCCACCGGTTCCAAATGACCAGCCGTTCCTCCTCGTTTATGCTCTGCTCTTTGCAGTCGGCAGCCTACTGCCTGCGGTGGTTTTTAGAAAACGTCTGTCCCATCCCAAAAGATGCAGAAGGAAACCTGCCGGAAAATTCCTTTGCCCTCATGGACGAAATGGCAAAAACGCGCCCCGTTGGAAGCAATGGGCTCATTTTCCTCCCCTATTTAAACGGCACCGGCAACCCTCATCTGGATGACGACGCCTCCGCTTGCTTTGTTGGCCTCACCGCCGCCCACACAAAGGACGATATGATCCGGGCAGTGATGGAAGGCGTTTCATACGGCGTCAGCGAGGCACTCCAGAGCATTACAGACGGCACTCCCTCTTCTATTTTCTTTTCCGGCGGCGGCTCCTACAGCCCTTTGTGGCGGCAGATCATGTCCGACGTTTTGGGCAGCCCCCTTTCCTGCTCAAAACAGGCGGAAGCGAGCCTCACGGGAGCCGCCATGCTGGCCATGACAGCGGTTGGGATTTTCCCTTCCCCCTCGGAAGCGGTAAAATTGCTTCCAAAAGCTCAAGTCCAGCATCCGATTGCCGAGAATACAAACCGATATCAGGCCATGCAGGCGCTGTATCAGTCCTGTTACCGGCAAAATAAGGATATTTTGAAGCAGCTCAGCCGTTTGCGGGAAGAATCATAAATACAGTTTTCCTGTTCATAAGAAAAGAACCTGTCAAGGCTGACAGGTTCTTTTCTTATGTTCAAATTTTCAGCAGCGCCAGCGCCACATTGAAATAAACAAAAATCGAGCAGGCGTCGACGATGGTGGTGATCAGCGGGGCTGCCATAATGGCAGGATCCAGCTTCACCTTTTTTGCCACCATGGGGAGCATACACCCAATGGCCTTGGCAATGCAGACGGTACAGAGCAGACTCACTCCCACGGTCAGCGCAATGGGCCAGGAATGGTATCGAATGTAAATCCAGATGGTGTTTAAGACCGCCAGTGCCGCGCCCACCATCAGCGAAACCTTGAACTCCTTGAAAACGACCCGAAAGAAATCCTTAAGCCGGATTTCCCCCAGCGCCATACCGCGGATGATGAGAGTGGCGCTCTGGGAGCCGCAGTTTCCGCCGGTGTCCATGAGCATGGGAATAAAGGAAACCAGCAGCGGGATGGCGTTGAACGCTTCTTCGTAGTGGGAAATGATACCGCCTGTGATGGTGGCGGAAACCATGAGGATCAAAAGCCAGCCAAGCCGTTTTTTGGCGTGGACGAAGGACGGCGTTTTCAGATAAGTGTCCTCCGATGGCGACAGCGCCGCCATTTTTTCAAAGTCCTCGGTGTTTTCCTCCTGCATAACGTCCACCGCGTCGTCGATGGTGATGATGCCCACGAGGCGCTGTTCATTGTCGACTACCGGCAGGCACAGCAGGTCGTACTTCCGAAACATTCCGGCGATGTGCTCCTGGTCGTCGGAAGTGCGTGCAAACAGGACGTTTTCCTCCATGATGTCGCCGATGTGCTTATCGTAATCGCTCAAAAGCAATTCCTTGACGGTGACGACGCCCTCCAGCACCCGGTTTGGGTTGGTGACGTAACAGGTGTAGATGGTCTCCTTGTCCACGCCGATAGCGCGGATACGTTCAAAAGCTTCCTTGACCGTCATATCCTGTTTCAAGTCGATAAACTCGGTGGTCATGAT
>CABUOE010000268.1 GCA_902493155.1 uncultured Eubacteriales bacterium | reverse complement strand
CCGCCTGTGGAGCCGCCCGGCATTGTGCTGTTAAAGTGTATATTTGCTTCGTGAAGCGGAGTATTGCCCACAAATATTTGAATAGCGTTCCATTCCTGCTGCGTACCTTCATAATAGACGTCGGTCAAAGAATCGCAATTGCTGAAAGCCTGATCGTAAATATCAATAATTGCTTTGGGAATGGCGACACTGGTCATATTTTTGCAGGAACCGAAAGCATCGAAGCTGATTGCTGTAACGCTACCGTCTGCGGGGATCACCGTATTTTTGCAGGCGGTAATCAGTTCTTTATTTTTGATGTCGATGATGCAGTTTTTCCCTGTATAATTGGGATTTTCTCTGATACAGTGATCTTCTCTAATGCGTTACAGTCGGAAAAAGGATTAAAGCCTATACTGGTCACCGATGCTGGGATCGTAACATTTTTCAGCACGCTGGAACTACAAACGGCGTAATCGCCGATCTCAGTGACCGTATTGGGGAGCACCAGATCTTCAAAAGAAAAATCGACCCAGATAAAGGCATAATCCCCTATTGTTTCAATCGCTTCGTCGATAGGAATGGAAGCATTTTTGGTTCCTGCCACCAAGGTTTTGGTTTGGGTATTGATTAAACATCCGTTTTTGCTGATATAGCGCGGATTGCCTTCTGCAACGGTGATATTTTCAAGGGCGCTGCAACCGCTGAATATGTCCATCCCCACATCTTCCAGTGTAGTGGGAAGGGTAACTGTTGTAAGATTTTCACAACCGCCAAAAGCAAAGTGTCCGATACTGGTAATGCCTTCTCCAATCGTCACGGTCATAATCTCTGAACTATAATCTTCCCATGCGTAAAAGCCCACGCTAGTAGAACTTGGCATTCTCCCTGTACCCGTGATTTCAAAATTTCCGTCGGCGTCGATGCTCCAATCCAATTCGCCACATTTTCCTGAAACGACTGTACCGGAATAGTTAAAAATCACATCGGCGTTATTAAGGTCAGCTTGAACGGCTATTTTGTCCCATTCTGCTTCGGTACCCATAAAATCAATCTCTTTGAGGGAGGTGCAGCCGTCGAAAGCCCCTTTTGAAATAGTGGTAACCGAGTTGGGAATCACGATCTTTTGGAGGGAAGCACAGTTTTTAAAGGTATCTTTTTCGATAACCGTAACGTTTTTGGGGATGGTAAAGTTCTCCAGGGCAGTGCCCGAAAAGGCCCCCTCGCCGATAAAACTCGTCGCCATGGGAGGCTGTACATTTTGCAGCGACTGACAGTCGGCAAAGGCGTATTTCCCAATAGACGTCACACTGCCGGGAATATTGATGTCAGTCAATTGATTGCAGTTATAGAAGGAAAACTCCCCAATCGTTTCAACATGGGAAAGTGTAGCCGTCTCCAGATTCTCGCACTCTGCCAGAGCATAATTGCCGATGTTTTTGGTAGACCCACTAAAAGTACTGATATACTCTTTCAAAGAACTCCAGGGGGACGCGTCGGGAGACGTATAATTTTCCATCACATGATCGTCAGCGCCATAACCATAAATATTTAAGTCTCTCACGCCCGTACGCAAAGTCCAGGTAACGTTTTCGCCGCAGCTGCCTGAAATTCCCTCTTCCGGGGCAGCACTAACAGGAACCGAGAGGCAAGAAAAGGCCAAAGCTGCTCCTAAACATAAACTGATGATCTTTTTCACTTGCTGTACCTCCTCAGTGAATTTTGGTGCAATTAAACCGCTGTGGTTTTAAGTTGCTTCACAAAGGCAAAGATGCCGTATTTATTGTTTTGGATCGGTGATAACTTCCTTAAAGGACGTTGCAAGCCCCGCCAGCGACTGAATCTCACTGGGGATGATAATCTTGGTGGCCTGCCCGTCAGCGGCCTTCTGGAAGGCTTCCAGGCTCTTTAATGCCAGCACCTGTTCAGAGGGATTCGCCTCATTTAAGAGTTTGAGACTGTCGGCGAGGGCCTTCTGCACCATCATGATGGCTTCCGACTGACCTTCCGCTTCTTTGATCTGTTTTTCCTTTTCCGCTTCAGCGCGAAGGATAGCGGCTTCTTTTTCCGCTTCCGCCTTGAGGATCTGGGACTGCTTCTGGCCTTCCGCCACGAGGATTTCGCTCTTCTTGCGGCCCTCGGCCTGTAGGATGGATTCCCGGCGTTCCCGCTCGGCCTTCATCTGTTTCTCCATGGCGTCCTGGATTTCCCGGGGCGGCATGATGTTTTTCAACTCGACGCGGGTGACCTTGATGCCCCACTTGTCGGAGGCTTCATCCAGAATAGCGGTAATGCGAGTGTTGATGACATCACGGGAGGTGAGGGTCTGATCCAGA
>CABUOE010000267.1 GCA_902493155.1 uncultured Eubacteriales bacterium | reverse complement strand
TCTTGTTAAAGAGCTTTTCCCACTTCCTGATGGGCCGGTCATAACAATGACCTCCCCGGCGGCAATGTCTAACGATATATGTTCCAGTTGATTTCCGTTCCCGCCATAGGAAAAGGTCAGGTCACGGATCATAATTTCTTTTCCCATTCCATTCCTCCTATAAAAGACAGCAGCACACGGCAGCTCCCACGCTGACAACAATCAAAAAGTAATCCAGCGCAGCGATCCGGCTGACATAGTAGCTTTCTTTCTTGTAGGGGCTTTCAATTCCCCTGACAATGGCAGAAGCGGCTAACTCGTCCGCGATCTTTAAGGAGCGGAACACCATCGGAACAATGGCGTATTCCAATGTGTCCATTGGATGCCTCAAAACATTGCCAACCGATTTTAAGAAACCACGGATTTTCATGGCCTCCCTGACTTCTCCAAATTCATGTAGTACAGTCGGATCAAAACAAGCATGATACGGGTGGGGATCGGCATTTTCCTCAAGCTGGCCGTCAGTTTCCCGGACGGAATTTTCGCCAGAAGATAGGCTGGCATAGCGGGTAGTAGCAGCTTGTAAATCATGCTGAGTAACAGCGGTGATGGGATACTGATCTGATACTTTGTCTCGATCATCAGCCATACAATCGCTACCAAATAGACCGCAAAGCATCCAATAGCCTGCTTATACAAGCCGAACCAGCACAGGATCAGAAAAATCCAAAAGGTAAAAATTCCATGTCCCCAAAAACTCGTGGTAAGGAAAGTCACAAGGCAGGCGCACAGCGTCAGGAAAAGAACTGTGCGCCCGTCAATCCGGTTAATCCGCCTTTGCTTTTTTTCTCCGGCCATCATCCTACAATGCCAGCTTTTTGGAAATGCTTTCTGAGCAGGCGCTGGCCGAACAACGTACCAAGAATTGCGAGAACCGCAGTAATGACAATACCTAAAAGCATGAGCGCCGGAGAAGTCACCATAGAGAACTGCATATTCAGTGTGTTGGCATCAAAACCACTGCTCACAGCCATTTCCTGATAGCTGTCCCAGGCCCACCACAGCGGTACAGCGCAGCCAACAAAGTTGCCGATGGCATTGACCGTCCAGCCGATCCTGTTGCGGACAGCATTACGGTATGTATCCTTGCCAATCATAGTCAGTTCAGCGATAACCGCCACCACCAGGAAATATGGGATTAGGAACATATAGCCCATGACGCCTTGAATCAGGCCATAGACTGCGGCCCACGCAAACAGAAGGCCATGCTTGTTGACGCGGTTCGCCGCGACCAGATAAAAGATCGCGCCGATGAAAGCATCAATACCAGCAGAGCCATACAGATACACTGCCGGAAAGGGCAGTGTAAATGAGCCGATAATCATTGCAACGAGAAAGGTAATTACCATCATTGCGGCAATCGTCATAATGTCACGAATGCCAAACTTCTGTCGTTCAGTTGTTTTTTCCATAGTCGAAAATTCCTCCTTGTATTTTGGTATATGGAAATAAAAAGCGGTGAGGTTAGCGTTGTCTAACCTCACCACAAATTATAGAGAAGAAACTTGTTCCTCTCTACTCCATTATTTTATTTTTTCTCGAAAATAGCCCAAAAGTTAAATGGATTGTTTTTGACGCCGGTAATCTTTTGGAAGAACACCAAACACATCTTGAAAGGCTTTTGAAAACTTGCTGGCGTTGCTATATCCTAATGAGACTGCAATCTCGCTGATACTTTCTTTTCCTTCGCGCAGCCGAACCGCCGCACAGTTCATTTTGTACTTTTTCAAATGTGCGTAGGGGCTGTCTCCATACACCTGCTTAAAGATGGCCTGAAATGTTACCATGCTGATGTTTTCGCCTGCAATCAAAGACTCCAGCGGGATCTTCGTTTCCAACTCTCCAATCAGCAGCTTTCTGGCCTGCTTGACAATTTCGATATGTTCTTTGGAATAGTAAACCGCTGCATATCTGTCCTCGCTCCGCAGCTTTTGAGCATGGTACAGCAGCTCCAGGATTTTGATGCGAAAATACGCGGCAGATTCTTTTTCCTTTGCCTCATACAGCTCATCAAAGATATGGAGTAGATTTTGCGGGGTCTTGCAGATATACCAATGAGCATCCAGCTCCAGATGCCTTCCAAGATTTTTTATATCAATCCCATACAAAGAGAGCTGCTGGATCGTGGCGCTGTCTAAACTATCCCGATCAATTACAAAGCTGACGCCGCTGCATTTTCCAAGCGGGAATGAATAGCTCGCGGGCATATTCGTGAGAGTATTGATGCAGAACTCATTTTCCCTCATGTGAAAGACCTTTTGATTTTGAAATTCAAACTC
>CABUOE010000266.1 GCA_902493155.1 uncultured Eubacteriales bacterium | reverse complement strand
CGTGCCCCTGATTCCGAAGTGGAGGTGTAGGCTCTTGGATTCCTGGAGGAACGGAGTTATCGCAAAAAGAGGGCTACACCAAAATTTATTTTGGTGATGGGAACATGCGGCCGCCTTTTTGTTCCGCCCTCATTTTTCAAATGAGGGCGCCTTTCTGGCGGCGCAAAAGGCTAAGCCGTCTGCCGGGACGGGACCCGGCGACGTATCGAAAAGAAATTTATAACGGTTAAGGAGTACAGCCAAACGGTCATCTGTCGATAAACACAACGCAGTTATGAAAAAGGGCAGGCGGAGCAGAGCCCCGCCCCTACACCCCAAACCTTCCGGGAAAATCGTGGGTGCGGGGTACTCTGTTCCAAACGTTATTCCACCTTCCAAACAGCGGCGCTGTAGGGCGGCAGGGTGCTTCCCCCGCCGAAATCGTGGGATTCGCCGGTCAGCAAATCGGTGGCCCGCCCCGCCCTTGCGTCGAAATGGGCGTCAAAAGCCCTGTCCGAGGCGTTTAGGGCGACTAAAATCCGCTCTCCGTCTATTTGCCGCTCAAAAATAAACTGCTCGTTTGTCAGGAGCACCTTGTTAAAATCCCCGTAACAAAGGGCTTTTTCCTGCCGTTTGACGGCGGCGAGCTTTGCGATAAAATCCGTCAGCTCCGTCCACTGTGGCCCCTCAAAACAGGGACGTAAGGCGTCGTCCCCCTCCTCTTTCCGGCCCTCTATCCCCCATTCGCTGCCGTAATAGACGCAGGGAATGCCCGGCATGGTGAACATCAGGGCGTAAATCAGCGGAAGATGGGCGGGATTTTGAAGGATCGACGCTACCCGGGTCACATCGTGGTTGTCCACGAAGCTCAAAAGGTGTTTGCCCTTATAGAGCGTCCACTGTTCCGGCCCGAACTGCCGCAGCAGCGAGTGGGCGATCTCGAAAAGGTTTTTGCTGTTAAAGGCAGAGTACAATCCCTTGTAGCACTCGTAGTTGGTGGCGCTGTGGAGCATCTCGCCGTTCATCAGCCGGTTGTAGTCCCCATGGAGCATCTCCCCCAGCAGGAAAAAGTCCGCCTTGAGCCCGTCGCAGAAGCTTCTCAGCCGCCGCAGGAAATTTTCGTCCAGGCTGTAGGCCACGTCCAGCCGCAGGCCGTCGATGTCAAACTCTTTGACCCAGCTTTCCACCGACTGGAGCAGGTGATCCGCCACCGCCGGATTTTGCAGGTTTAATTTCACCAGCTCGAAGTGGCCTTCCCAGCCCTCGTACCACAGGCCGTCGTTGTATCCGTTGTTTCCGCCAAAGTTTAAGTAAAACCAGTCCTTGTAAGGGGAATTTTCCCGGTTTTTCAGCACGTCCTGAAAGGCCCAGAACCCCCGCCCCACGTGGTTGAACACCCCGTCCAGTACCACCCGGACGCCGTTTTGGTGGAGTGCATCGCAGACCTCTTTAAAATAGTCGTTTGTCCCCAGACGGCAGTCCAGCTTCCGGTAATCCCTGGTGTCGTAGCCGTGCCTATCCGACTCAAACACCGGCGAAAAATAAACCACATCGACGTTTAAGCGCTTCAGGTGAGGAATCCATTCCAGCACCTTTTTGATGCGGGGAACGGTTGCGCCGTCGTTTTCCTTGGGCGCACCGCAGAACCCCAGGGGGTAAATCTGATAAAAAACCGACTCAAAAGCCCACATATAGGTACATTCCTTTCTCTGGAAAACAAATTTCTTCTATGATACCACAACAACCGCCTTTTGAAAACCACCCGGCAAAAATTTACAATTGGTTTTAACTGTGGTAAAATAAAGGCAGTAGAACTGCGTTTATTGCTAAAGAAGCCCTTTGAGGACGAAATCCTCAATTTTGCCGATGAATCGGCAAAACCGGACTGCTTGCATCATAATAAATATGTTAAAATAAGAGTGTTAAATTGAGAGAAAACACAACAACCAAAAGGAGTGTTTGCATATGGCATCCAAACGCGCGGAAATCCTCTGCATCGGAACCGAAATCCTCATGGGCGACATCGTCAACACCAACGCCGCCTACATCGCCAAAGAACTGACCAATTTAGGTATCGCCATGTACCATCAGACGGTGGTCGGCGACAATCCGCAGCGGCTCAAAGAAAGCCTCGCCCTCGCCTTTTCCCGCTCCGACATCGTCATCACCACCGGGGGCTTGGGCCCCACCTACGACGACCTTTCCAAAGAGACCATCGCCGCTTATTTCGGGCGGAAACTCGTCATGGACGAGGAATCCCTCCAAAGCGTCGTCGAATTTCATCAAAAGCTCAACATCCCCATGCCGGAGAACAACAAAAAACAGGCCATGATGCCGGAAGG
>CABUOE010000265.1 GCA_902493155.1 uncultured Eubacteriales bacterium | reverse complement strand
AACCTCCCGGGAATCTGTAGGGGCGGGGCTCTGCTCCGCCCGTCTTTCTTTCCGAATGTTCGCAGTTTGTCGCGGGCGAACTTTTCAAGCGGTGGTGAGAGGCTATTGCCATTTTAATGTAAAAAATTTTCCAAAACCTATTGACAACATATAGCTACAAGTTATATAATTAATTTGTAGCTACTTAAGGAGGTGTTATTTGAGTGGCACGACAAAAACCAGGGCCTCATCCAGAGTATCCCAAAGATCAGCTGGTCCGTATGCGCGTCGATATTATCACTCTGAAAAAAATTGACTGGTGCGCGGAAAAGCTCGGTATGAACCGGTCGGAACTGCTCCGTTACGGTGTGGAAAGAATCTATGATGAGCTCTTCAAAAAATAAGAAGAAGCGGCCTGTCCCTCGTAAGACCACCGCTTCTCCTCCCGCGCAGTTACCAAAAAGGCAACTATGCATGAAATATTATACATCATGTCAAAGCGCCTTTCAAGTGACCGTGAAACATTTTTATAGAAAGGTGATATAAATGGCCTGTGTAAAGCCTATCTGTAAAAAATTTAAGGCTGTTCCCATCAATGTGAAGATGAATGATACATTCATGAAAAAAATAAGGTTAGTGAAGCATTACCTTCATATCAATCGTTCGGATTTGTTTCGGTACAGTATCGACAAGCTTTACTGCGAACTGATGTCAAAGGAAGACTTTAAAAAATAAAGGTAAAAAATTTTTCCAAACCCTATTAACAACGTGCCCACAAAATATTATAATTTGTATTGTGCCCACTAGTTAGGAGGTGAATTTTGTTTGGCGCGACAAAAACCGGGCCCTCATCCGGAAAATCCAAAGGACACCATGATAAAACTTCGGGTTGACAATATCACGATCGAAAAAATCGAAGCCTGCAAAAAAGGCTACGGCATCAACCGCTCGGAAGTTTTACGGCGTGGCGTGGATAAGATGTATGAGGAGCTGGACAAAAAATAACGGAGAAGCGGTGTACTTCCGTGACAAGAACCCACCGCTCCCCCTCCGTTTGCACAACCGCTTGAAAAGCAGTGTACATGAAATATTATACATCATATACCTCCTCTTTTCAAGCGGTTGTGGGAAACTATTGCCATTTTTACTGTTTTGAAGGAGGATTTTCTATGAAAACAAGTTTTATCGAAAAGCTGAACGCCGCCTGTTCCGCCTGCTCCAGCGATTACGCCATGGAGATGCGCCAAAACAACCCGGAATATCAGCAAAAAGACGCCGATTACTCCCAACTGATGAAAAAGATCGGCAAATATCTCCCCGAGGAAAAGGAATCCCTCGTTTTCCGCTTCGAAGAGGTCTCAAACTGGCTCCGGGCCTTTGACGAGGACTGCACCTACCGCCAGGGCTTTTTCGACTGCGTTTCGCTGCTGCGGTGGATCGGGCTGCTGGAAAACCCGCCCGCTCTGCCGGAAATTGACTAAAAAACCAAATTGTGCTTGCCTTTTGAACGAAAATCGGTTATTATATGAAGATAAGATGAATTTTCCAGAAGATTTTGGGTGGAATCAGGATTCATTTTCCTGAATGTGAAAAGTCTTTGCCCTTTACCTCAATTTGGGGTAAAGCGGGAGATTCACTTTAGAATCGACAAAAGGAGTTGGAACCTTTGCAAGTAAACATCGGTGAATTGTTGGCATTTATTCTGTATTTTGTCCTCATGCTGGTCATTGGATTTGTCTTTTTCAAGAAATCCAAGGATTCCGGCGAAAAGGATTATTTCCTCGGCGGACGGAGCATGGGCCCCTGGGTCACGGCTCTAAGCGCCCAGGCTTCGGACATGAGCGGCTGGCTTTTGATGGGCCTCCCCGGTTCGATTCTGGCGGCGGGCTTCGGAAAAGTCTGGATCGCCATCGGTCTGGCCATCGGAAGCTACCTTTCCTGGCTCTTGGTTGCCGGGCGTCTGCGCAGGTTTTCCAAAGCGGCGGGCGACTCCATCACCATCCCCCAGTACCTCAATAACCGGCTGGCCTCGTCCAGCAAGGCGCTCCAGGTTATCAGCGCCATCGTCTTTTTTGTCTGCTTCACCGTCTATGTGGCCTCCGGCTTTAAGGCGGGCGGAATTCTCTTTAACAAAGTGCTGAAAATCGACCTTGTGCCTTCAATGATTATTTTCGGCGTCATCATTTTGGTGTACACCTTCACAGGCGGCTTCAAGGCCGTCTGCTGGACCGACTTTTTCCAGGGACTTTTGATGCTGGTCGCTATCGTGGTAGTTCCGGCGGTGGTGTTCTTCACCAACGATCTGAACTTTGGAAATATTACGGCGGAGGTTCCCAACTACTTTAACTT
>CABUOE010000264.1 GCA_902493155.1 uncultured Eubacteriales bacterium | reverse complement strand
CAATGCTTTGAGGGCGTTCAACGCGGGAGTATCATTGTCTTGCCTGTACGTCGTCGCCCACAAGTTGCCACACTTGTTTTACAGCCCGGTTTGATCGCTCCGCTTTTTCCTACTGGAAAGCCTCATGGCGCACCTGCCGCACGGCTCGGCACAGACAGAATGTGTCCGTTTGCCCTATGATGCGCCGCTATATACGGGCATATTTTTCAAAGAACTGTGACACCACAGACCTTTTGCTGGCGGGGAAAGGGTAAGCCGCTGCATCCAGCCGGGCGATTATCGTTAAACTTTAACGATAGCTTGGATCAACCTGATTTCTAAGCACCGTTTCATGTACTCGTCCACGCATAAATGGGGATAGCCGTCCTCGTCATAGAGCGTCCGGGTACACAGACAATTCATGTAATTGTCATAGTACCGAAGCAACCGTTCTACGGCTTGGGGATCGCCTGCACGGGCGGACACATACACTGAAAGGGGCAAAGGCTCTTTGCCTTTGTAGGCAGGTTCTTTCATCCGCGTCAACCTCCTTCCGGCATGAGCGCCATCAATTTTACACGCAACTCTTTCAGTGTCTTTGTCCTGTGGCGCTGGACGGCGCTGCGGGACATCCCTGTGAGGCTGGCGATCTCGCCGTCTGCCATATCCAGTACGCAGTACAGGATCAAAATGCTTTGTTCCTGTTGCGGCAGGTTGGCAAAAGCGTCGGCCACAAGCTCGTTGTCGATATGTAAATCGTACCCATGAGAGCTAAACACAAAGCTGTCACTGGGATAGCGGTCTACGGTGCAGAGCTTGTCCAACTCATGCTGCGGCAGGTCGCTGAACATCGTTTCACGATCTCTTTGACGCTTCATATTCCGCAGATAAGCCCGTGCCTCATTCTTCAACACTTTTTTGCAAAAGGCATCGAACTGGCCTTGTCCATAGTCGCGGGGGATAGCTTCCATCATTTTCACCCCCTTTCTGTTGGGGGATTGGGTGGTTCTCTCCCTTTCCGCTACTACTAATCCTGCGATACCCTTTGCTGCCCGCTGAACGCCTCCTTTTTGGACTTTTTTTGGAAAATCTTCCAGAGCAAATTTGAAATCGCAAGAAACGACAAAATTCGCCCGGCAGGTCATAGACCCACCGGGCGAAAATTAGATTGATATGAAGTTTCCTTACATAGTATAGTTCATACTGTTGGCCGGAGCTGCCCCCTGTTGGATACAGGCTTTTTTTAATAAGCTATGCTTTTGTAAAATCGGACATATTAGCATGGCGGCTCCCTCCGTGGGCCGCCGATCCTGCGCCGGGCAAAGAGAAGCGGCGGCCTTGATTTCTCAAAGCCGCCGCTGATCGTATGGGCGTGTCAAAAGGGCTGCTGTGCGACGGCTTTTTTCTTTTGCCGTCGTCCGGCAGATGGTATCTTTATTTAGTTGCTGACTAAGGCTTTAATTTTACGGATTAAATCAAAATCTGTTTTGCAGCAGAAATCAGCATAGTACAGTTTGGTTTTTTGCTCTAATGCTCTGCTGTCATCACCAGACATGAGCAGGAAGGGCGTTTTCAAACCTTGTTGACGGATTATTTCAAGTAAATCCAGCCCTGTTCCATCTTCCATATTGAAATCGGAACAGACTGCATCTACTGTGATTTCTTGAAGTATGTCCAATGCTTCCTTGACACCCTTGGCCTTAATCGTATCAAAATCACCAGATAGCACAGTTGACAGGGTTTGCAGAAATTCCGTGTTATCGTCCACTATCAATATTCGTTTCATATCGTTCTTCCGCTTACTCCACGGTAATCTGGATCGTTCCTGAATAGTCTGTGCCAGTGATTCCGATGTAGTTCGCTCCTACTTGAAGCTGAACAGCAACGCTTCCGCTGGATGATTCAGAAAGCACTTGTTCCTCTAAGTCAGGGGAAATGTAAATGAGCTGACATTTTCCATCAAGGGAATCAAACTGGTATTGGATCACTATTTCACGGCACTCATTTTCTTTGAGGTCGGTGTCTGCAACCAAAATATCCTGTCCGTTAAATCCAGTTACAGAAGCATTATAGGTGGCCTGAAAAGTATCATTGTCCGAAGTCCGGCTTCCCTCAAAAGACTGATAAGGCGTTATGAGAGCATTGCTTTTCCCAATCACCACATCGTCGCTTAACTGCTCTGCACCATCCTTGAGATTTTCACTTAACCTATCGAGGCCGGAGCAGGCAGTACAGGCCAGCAAAGAAACCGCAATCAGACAACATCCAATAATTTTTCCAATTTTCCGCATAGCAATTTCCTCACTGAACGAAAGTAAGGAACATGGCAAGCGCAACAATTCCCACCATCA
>CABUOE010000263.1 GCA_902493155.1 uncultured Eubacteriales bacterium | reverse complement strand
CATTGTATCAAAAGAGGTATTTTTTGTCAATCGGAGGCTGTCGAATCCATGGAGAAAAGAGACGGTTTTGGACAAGCCTCGTCATATTTCAGGCTAAAGCTATTTTACTATATCGTCCGGCGGTTTGCAAGGCATTAGGAGATAACTGCCGCCGGAGTTGGAATCAAACTCGCTTTTCCTTGACAAGGCTCTGAAAAGACGGTAAAATGATGGGTAGACTAAAAAGGAAAAATTTTCTCCCCGAGCGGGAGATATTGGAGGTACAAATTTACATGGACGGCAAAACAGTCAGAACCAGATTCGCACCCAGCCCCACAGGCTACATGCACATCGGCAACCTGCGCACCGCGCTTTTTACCTATCTGCTGGCGAAGAAAAATAACGGCAAATTCATCCTGCGCATCGAGGACACCGACCAGGAACGTTACGTCGAGGGCGCGGTAGACATCATATACAACACCCTGCGCCGCACCGGGCTTACCTGGGACGAAGGCCCCGACATCGGCGGCCCCGTCGGCCCCTATGTCCAGAGCGAGCGGATGGGTATGTTCAAGGATTACGCCTTAAAGCTCGTGGAAAGCGGCCACGCCTACTACTGCTTCTGCGACAAGGACCGGCTGGAGGAAGTCCGCAAAATCCAGCAGGCTTCCGGTATCGCCCCCAAATACGACGGCCACTGCAAAAACCTCTCCAAAGAGGAAGTACAGGCAAAACTGGACGCGGGAGTGCCCTATGTCATCCGGCAGAAATGCCCCACCGAAGGCACTACAACCTTCCACGACGAAGTGTTCGGCGACATCACGGTGGAAAATTCCGTTTTGGACGACCAGATTCTCATCAAGGCCGACGGCATGCCCACCTACAACTTCGCAAACGTGGTGGACGACCACACCATGGGTATTACCCACGTGGTCCGCGGCAACGAGTACCTGTCTTCCACCCCGAAGTATAACCTTCTCTACGAGGCATTCGGCTGGGAGGTTCCCGTTTATATCCATGTGCCCCCTGTCATGAAAAACGCCACCGAAAAGCTCTCTAAGCGCAACGGCGACGCTTCCTTTGAGGATCTGGCGGCAAAAGGCTATCTGGACGAAGCCATCGTCAACTACATCGCCCTTTTGGGCTGGGCCCCAAAAGGAGAAAACGAGATTTTCACCATGGACGAGCTGATTCAAGAGTTCGACGTGAGCGGTATCTCCAAATCCCCGGCCATCTTCGACACCCAGAAGCTCAAAGCGCTAAACGGCGCTTACATCCGCAAACTGAGCCCTGAGAAGTTTATCGAGTACGCCGCCCCCTATATCAGAGAGACCTGCAAGCGGGAAGACCTGGACATGAAGCTGATGGCGGAGCTTTTGCAGCCCCGCACCGAGCTCTTCACCGACATCCCCGAGCAGATCGACTTTATCGATGAGCTGCCCGATTACGACATCGAGATGTACACCCACAAAAAGATGAAGACAAATTCCGAGAATTCCCTGGAGGCATTAAAAGAAACCCTCCCGGTGCTGGAAGGTGTCTCCGACTGGACCCTCGACAACATCCACAACGCTCTCTTTGCCCTCATCGAGAAGCTGGAACTGAAAAACGGCCGTATTCTGTGGCCCCTGCGGGTCGCTGTGTCCGGCAAACAGTTCACCCCCGGCGGCGGCGTGGAATTAGCGGAAATTCTCGGCAAGGACGAGACGCTCAAACGTATTGAGATCGGTATCGAAAAATTGGAGAAAGCGCTGGCGTAATGAAGCAGAAAAACTCCCTCGGAAGGAAATTCCTTTCGGGGGAGTTTTCACGTTTAACCTATAGGGACGATAGGGGATTGTCCCTGTAAAACGACAAGGACAAAATGGCAGGGAGCTTATCACATTTTCTCGCCGTATTGCAGTTTTTCCAAATCATCGGCAGTGATTTCCCCGTGTTCCGCTTCAAATCTACGCACCGCCCGATGGATGACAAGGTTTAGCTGCTGATTGACGGAACGCCGTTCATAGGCGACAACATAGTGGTATTTTAGCAAAAGGATGTCACTGATACGGAGTGTGAAACTTTTCATTTATCTCATGCTGCCCTCCTTTCCAGGAAAATTGTCCCCATCGGAAAGCGTGAAAGCAGCGGCGTGTCCCTCCGTTTTGTTTCTGCGGCAAAGCGAATGGATTACAGGCGGGAAGGTCCTCTGCTGCGAGCGATAAATTTGAGTTTTCCGACGGAATTCAAGGCGCTGACCGCTTGGCTATCTACATTTTATACCATCCCGCGCGGAAATATTGTCCGTCATGCTGGTCAATCTGGAAAATGGAGTAAAATTATGAATGTTTGCAGAGTGAGAAAACAAAAAT
>CABUOE010000262.1 GCA_902493155.1 uncultured Eubacteriales bacterium | reverse complement strand
GGTGAAGCCGCTGCTTCCGGTTCCGCAGCCGCCGGTATGGCTTATATCGCCGCCGCTTTATCCACCGGACTTTCGGCACTGGGCGCAGGTATTGCTGTAGCCGCCGCCGCTCCCGCTGCTATCGGCGCTGTCAGCGAAGACCCCAAATCCTTTGCGAAGGCTTTGATTTTCGTCGTATTGGGCGAAGGTATCGCCATCTACGGTTTGCTTATCTCCATCCTGATCCTCAACAGAGTCTGATCATTTGATTCGGTGGAGGGCTTTGCGCCCTCCACGAAAATTTTAAGACCTGTTAATAAAAACTCGGATTTAGGGGGCTTTCAGATGCGCATGTATCTCATCAGCGACAACGTAGATACCCAGGTTGGGATGCGGCTTGCCGGAATTGAGGGCGAGGTCGTCCACGAATACGACGAAGTGCGTCAGGCTCTTGAGCGGGTCTGCGGCGCTGAGGACATCGGCATCGTATTGATGACCAAAAAACTCATCACCCTTTGCAAAGACGTAGTGTACGACATCAAATTAAACAAACGGCGTCCCCTGATTGTTGAAATTCCGGATCGCCACGGCGACTCGGACATCGGGGATTCCATTACTACTTACATCAGGGAGGCTGTAGGCATCAACATTTGACGCCATAGGCCAATTCAGACAGGGAGAACCTGTATAAAGGAGGGTTTCCTTTGCCAAACGATAAAGAGAAACTGGCCCGCTTTGAAAAAGCGATTTTCGCTGAAGTGAACGAAAAAGCGGCCGCAATTTTAGCCGAGGTAGAAACACATCAGAAAGAAGTGCTCGAAAAAGCCGAGGAAGAGGCTAAAAACGAGGCTGAAAAGCAAGCAAAACAGGAACTGGAAGAGATCGAAGCCCAGTACGCCCAGGCCATCACCAAGGAAAAATTAAATGCCAAGCAGGAAGTTTTGCTCAAACGCAAAGAATTGATCGAGGGCCTTTTTGAGAAGGCGGGCGAAACACTCAAAGCCTTTTCGGAAACTGGGGAGTACGAGAAATACTTATCCGCTGTCCTCCAAAGAGCGGACCTATCCAAGGCAAAAGTTTTAGCCAGGGAAGCCGACTGCCCATTGGTTCAAAAATTGGCGCCCGGCTGTGAAGTGGAGCCTGACCCGATGAATCTTTTGGGTGGGATCGTCATTGTAAGCCCTGCCGACAATATCTACATCGACGAGACGTTTGCTTCTAAGCTCAACGCCAAAAAGGAGGACTTTTACTCCGACAGCAGCATACAGTTGGACGTTCTTTAATGTTTATGAGGGCATTCTCCGGCTTTGCCGGAGTGCCTAGGCTTATCTGGGCGTTTTGGCCTTTGGGCTGTTTTTTCAAAATCTGCGGGCAGTTCACTGACCTCTGATTTTGAAAAAACAGCTGGAAAGAGAACCTCAGATAAGCTCCCAAAAAGAGAAAGTCCCCATTTCGGAAAAAGGAGTGAAAAACCTTGAACAATCAGATTTACTCGATCAACGGACCGGTTGTAAAGGTGAAAGAGACCAAAGATTTCTCCATGCTGGAGATGGTCTACGTGGGCCACAAAAAACTGGTCGGCGAGGTCATCGGAGTCACCGATAAATTCACTACCATTCAGGTTTACGAGGTTACAACCGGCTTAAAACCCGGCGAACCGGTTTATTCCACCGGCGCGCCCTTGAGCGCTACACTGGGCCCCGGTATCTTGACAAACATCTACGACGGCATTGAGCGTCCCCTTCTAAAAATCGCCGACAAATGCGGCGCTTTTATTGATGAGGGAATCGACGTTTCGCCCATCGACACCGAGAAAAAATACGATGTGACGATGTGCGTCAAGGTAGGGGACACCCTAAAGGGCGGGCAGATTTACGCCACCTGCCCCGAGACCCCCGTTATCCTGCACAAATGCCTCCTGGCCCCCAATTTGGGCGGCGAGGTGATTAAAGTCATGCCCGACGGGCAGTACACGGTAAACGACGTGGTGGCGGTCATCCGCACCGAGGGTGGCGAGGAAAAAGAGCTGACCCTCTGCCAGAAATGGCCCATCCGTACTCCCAGACCGGTTCAGAAACGGCTGCCCATCAGCAGGCCCCTCATCACCGGCCAGCGTGTCATCGACACCTTGTTCCCCATCGCCAAGGGCGGCACCGCCGCTATCCCCGGTGGGTTCGGAACCGGCAAGACCATGACCCAGCACCAGCTTGCCAAATGGTGCGACGCCGACATCATCGTCTACATCGGCTGCGGTGAGCGCGGAAATGAAATGACCCAGGTTTTGGAGGAGTTCTCCGAACTGATCGACCCCAAGACCGGCCGCGCCATGACCGACCGCACCGTCTTGATCGCCAATACGTCGAACATGCCGGTG
>CABUOE010000261.1 GCA_902493155.1 uncultured Eubacteriales bacterium | reverse complement strand
AGGCGGCTACAAGTTAGATGCCAGTGGCGCGTGGGTGAAATAACCTTCGCTATTCCGATAAGTTCTGCTTATTAGGATATCGCTGTTTCATAGCGGCCTGAATTTGCAATTATCTAATCTCCTTCATCTCCTATATACTTGAGAGAACGATCTCGAAACCTCTCACAGGCAGAACCGGCTGGTAAACACCCAGCCGGTTTTGCTTATGAAAGATTTTTGAAGGCCCTTAAGCGTCCGATTACCGTACCATTTTTTAAGGGAAAATAGAAGAAAAAGGAATCAAAAAAGGGAGATTTGAAGTGGGAAAAATCTTGAGGTCAGGAATCAGAAAAGGATTTCTTGTAATTATGAGGAAAGGGAAGTATAATGAATCATAACCTCATATATAAATCACCTCAGGTAAAGTTTTTATGCCGCTGACGCAGAAAAATAAGAACATTTTATTAGCGTCAAATGCCGTTGTTGCAGTATAACAGGTTGAAGGAGGATACCATCTATGAAGTATTACCGTTTTTCACTGGATGATAACATCTGGGTGTTTCGGGATTTGGCACGTGGCCGGTATCATTCTATTTTTGAGCACCCATATTTGTCTTTCCTAAGGGAAATCCATGAGGAGTTTCATTCTAAAATCCAGCTCAATGTCTATTATGAGACAGAAGGATTTTGCCTATCTCAAATGCCGGACAGTTACAAAGGAGAATGGGAGGAAAACGCGGATTGGCTGCGGCTTTCTTTCCATGCACGGGCCGATGACCCGCCGTCTCCCTATGAGAAATCCGGCTATGCGGAGCTGTTTGCCGACTGCTCCGCTGTTCAGAAAGAAATTTGCCGGTTTGCAGGTCCGGCGGTCTTGTCTCCCTACACTACGATCCACTACTGCAAGGTGACACCGGATGGCTGCCGCGGGCTAAAAGACTGCGGTGTCAAGGGGCTTGTAGGGCTGTTCCGGCCTCAGGATGGAGAGCAGGTAGATTACTCGCTGTCTAAGGAGACCGAAGCGTATCTGCAAACCAATCATTTTTGTTACGACGAAGAGTATGGGATGTTTTTTGTCCGCAACGACCTGATTATCAATGTCCATCCTTTATCAGAGCTTGAGGATGTCTTAAAAGGGAAGGAAAACGAGGCTTTTTTGGAAGTTATGATCCACGAACAGTATTTTTATCCGGACTATCCGTATTATCAGCCGGATTTTCGGGAAAAGGTGTGTTTTGTCATACAGTGGCTGACGGAAAAAGGGTATGCACCGGCATTTTTAGAGGAGATGCTAAAATGACGTTAAGAAGGCCGAGAATGTCTCCTAAAAGCCGGCGGTAAAGAACGAAGTAAAACGGTTTTGGCCCCTTTTTCCCAATAAACTCAAAATGATCGGTGGGCTCGTCGTCTGCTTCGGTTACGACACCGTCTGATACGTGGACTTTGGGAATATACAAAAAAGCCGAGGGTACAATTCCTCGGCTTTTTGCATACTATGAAGTGTATCCGAAATAGGCTCAAATTTACCGCAAATGGGGTAATTTTCATCAAAGATGGTTTCCAAAGGTATTCTGCGGGTATTTGATGCCCGCAGCTATGCTATTTTAAAAACATGGGATAGCAAATGTATTACAGCTCTTGAAATTTGAATCAGTATTAGCTTTGAATGCCAGGACAAAGGCACTTAGAATCCTGGAAATGATAGTTTTTTGATTATTTGTCCAAAATACCTATCCTTTAAGCAATAAACATAGCGTCGCCAAAGCTGAAAAACCGATACTGCTCTTTGACCGCCTCTTTATAGGCGTTCATGGTGTAGTCGTAGCCCGCCAGCGCCGACACCAGCATGATGAGGGTACTCTCGGGCAGGTGGAAGTTGGTGATAAGCCCGTCGATGCATTTGAATTCGTAGGGCGGGTAGATAAAAATGCTGGTCCAGCCGTCGGATTCTTTGATGCAGCCCTCGAAGGCCGCCACGCTTTCCAGCGTCCGACAACTGGTGGTGCCCACAGCGATAACCCGCTTGCCGTTTTTCTTAGTTTCGTTGATGAGGTCGGCGGTCTCACGGGGCAGGTGGTAGTGCTCCGAGTGCATTTTGTGCTCGTCCACGTTGTCCACCTTGACGGGACGAAAAGTGCCGAGACCCACGTGGAGGGTCACTTCTGCGATATTTACCCCCTTTGCCCGCAAGGACTCCATCAGCTCCGGGGTAAAATGGAGGCCGGCCGTGGGGGCCGCTGCTGAGCCCAGCTCTTTGGAATAGACGGTCTGGTACCGCTCTTTGTCCTGGAGCTTTTCGGTGATGTAGGGGGGAAGGGGCATCTGCCCGATCTGATCGAGGACCGAGAAGATATTATCTTCGCACTGGAATTCCA
>CABUOE010000260.1 GCA_902493155.1 uncultured Eubacteriales bacterium | reverse complement strand
ATGCAAACCAGACTGCCACAAAAAGTATCGCCCGCCATATTTAGAACCGTAGTCTTCCCGCTCCAGGTCGGCCGCCGCATTCCCCGTCATATCGTCGTTAAGGGGAATACCGGTGTTGGGCAGGCTCTCCACCAGCTGCTGGCTGATAGCGGAATCCTTGATGACAAGGCTCGGCAGCACGCCGATGGCCAGTTCATGGGCGCCGTTCACCGCCAGTGGGAGAATGATCGCCGCAGCAACAATTCTTTTGCTCAGCTTCTTTTTATCGTCCGCCGTCTTGAACAGAGGAATCCCCATCAAAATCGGCAGCAAAATCAGGTAGAAACAAAGGGCTAGAACACTTCCGCGGGAGTTACACATAAAGAGGATCATCATCTCGACGAAGGCGTTGGCAATGTAGAACCACCGAAGCCGTTTGGGGAGATTACCTTTCAAAATAATAAGGCAGACTACCGTCAGCATGATGTTCAGCACCGAGAAAAAGCTGGCGGCGTTGGGATTGGTGTAAAAGCCCCAAATTCTTCCGTTATATACACCGTAATAATAAATATCGTCCCCGATGAGATAGCTGAACTTGAGGTTCAAAAAGTAGGTCAGAAAGCTGACAAGCTGTCCCACAAAGGATACAATCATAAACACATGGTTGAACCGTAAAAGCTCCCGTTTTACCTGCCCAGGCTCCTTCTTTCCATCGTAAGAATAGAGCACCATCATATTGACTACCAAGTAACAAAGCATGGCGAGATTTCGGGCGAAGTTCTCCTGACGGTTCACTACACAGGTAATGGCGTAGGAAATCAAAAACAGGTAGAGGATCCCCCGATACCGGTTGACCATAAACAGCCGGTCAGTAAACAGGTCTTTTACTAAAATACAGGCGGACCAGAGCAAGGTGAACTTCACCAGCGGGCCCACAATAGGGTTTAAAAACGCACAGGTGCGGAGAACAACCATCACAAGCAGCACCATGCGAAATGTATTATGGTCAAAGACGGTGTTCACCAGTCTGGACCAAAATCCTCTCTTTTCCATTTATTCTCCTCCTGTCGTTTGGTTGAGATAGCGTTTTTCCATGTCTTTTACCAGCTCGTCCGCGTCGAAGTGAAGGTCCTTCAGCAATTCAATTTGAGAAACGCGCTCTATGTCTTTTGCCTTTAAGACAGCTTGCGCTACAGATTCTCGGCGGTCCTCCAAAGAAATAAACTGCACCAGATTGGAAATCCCCACCTCACGGGTAACAGTGTCGGAAACAAAACAGGGAAGCCCCGAACACACTGCTTCCACAATCGTCAACGGGAATCCCTCAAACAGGGATGGCAGCATCATGCAGTCCATAGCAGCCAGATAATCCTGGGGATTGCGGACGTTTCCGGTAAAAATCACCTGTTTCTCAATTCCAAGTTGGGCAGCTTTTTCTTTGAGCGGCTGCTCCAACGGGCCGTCCCCCACAATCAAAAGGCTGCTTTGCGGGGGCATTTTCAGCACCTGGGCAAATACCTCCAAGGTAAATTCGTGGTTCTTGACCGGAACAAGCCTCCCCAACTGTCCGATGACAAAATTCCCGGCAATACCCAAATCCTTCCGCATTTTTTCCCGCATCTGCGGGTCAAAATCGAATTTTTTCAGGTCGATCCCGTTGTTCACCACCGTATAGGGCGCATCACCGTAAGCAAAATCCCCTGCCGCCTTGGAACAGGCCAGTCGTATAATGTCCATCTTCTGCACTTTCGGCTTGTTGAGCCGGTGGAGTATCTTGGGATACAGGGAGCCCTCCACCTTGGCGCTGTGGCAATGAGCGATGACAATGGGAATACCCGCCCGTTTGGCTTCCTCTAAAGGGCAAATATTGCTGTCGGAAGAAAGGTGGATGTGGCAGACGTCGAATTTTTCTTCTTCCATAATCCGACGCAAATCGTCCCGATGCTGTTTGGGATGCCGGTTCCGGGCGGCGATTACCTTGAGATGCCCGCCCAATTCTTTGATATCCTTTTCGAAATAGGGATGGGGATCATTGGAAAGGAAGGTGCAGTCAAACACATTTTGGTCGAGCTTTCGAAACAGGTTGACTGCATAGGTGGAAAGCCCGCCATTCCCCTTTCCGATGATTCCCATCAGAATTTTGGTCCTCTTCAATCCGATTCCTCCTTGGAAAGGAGGTCGCTTTTGATTTTTGTGGTCGAAATCTCAGGCGTCCTAGGCAGGTAAACCACCTGGCAAAGGTCGCTGAGAAAATCGAATTTTCCCTTCCAGTCATCCCCCATGACGAAGACGTCTACTTTGAATTCTCTCACGTCCTCCCGTTTCTGTTCCCAAGACACCTCAGGGATGACCAAATCCACATAACCCAAAATGGTGGGATGATTAGAGATAGGTAG
>CABUOE010000259.1 GCA_902493155.1 uncultured Eubacteriales bacterium | reverse complement strand
GTCAGAAGTGCTCGCCGATACAGAGAAAGTAACTTCGTCGCCAGGTGCAGCCGATTTGGCTGCCTCTAAATCCACATCGATGATGGGGGTGGCAGCATCTCCCAGCTCGGGAGTTCCCAAAACCCGGATTTCGCCGATCAGATTCCACTCTCCTTCAGTGGGCAGGCTGAATTTAACATAGCGGCCTTTTAAGGAAGTGGGGTTTTTGTAGGAATAAGTATAGGCTGTATCCGTTGGTAAATCTCTGGGGAGTGTTCCGGAATGAATGTCGTCCCAGGTTGCGTTGTCGCTGGAAACAGAGATATTGACCACGCTGGGCAGCACATAAAGCCCTGCCGCGTGGGACAAAGCGACGATTTCAAAGGTATCAAAAGTCCTTTCGTCGCCCAGATCAACAACAATATCGACCGGCTGGCCAAGCCAGTGAACCCAGTTATAATCGTTCCAGTAGTCGGGAGCGCCAACGATGCCGTCGGTGAGCTCCTTGTTGTCGGTATCCTCACGTAATGCATCCATATAGTCCCCGCCGGCTGAAGGCGGGACAGATTTGGTGTAGGATTGCCCCAACGCCCAGTTGATTGGTTCTAAAACGGTCAAAGTGCAGACGGCGGAGGATGCAGAAGCAGTGGAGGCGCCGTTTGTGTTGGTGACCACTACTTTGTAGCTTCCCGCATCCTCTGCGGCCAATGAAGCGATGGTGTAAGTAGCTTCTGTAGCACCTTCGATGACTGCATCGTCCTTGTACCACTGATAGGACAGAGTGCCCTCGTCAGAAGTGCTCGCCGATACAGAGAAAGTAACTTCGTCGCCAGGTGCAGCCGATTTGGCTGCCTCTAAATCCACATCGATGATGGGGGTGGCAGCATCTCCCAGCTCGGGAGTTCCCAAAACCCGGATTTCGCCGATCAGATTCCACTCTCCTTCAGTGGGCAGGCTGAATTTAACATAGCGGCCTTTTAAGGAAGTGGGGTTTTTGTAGGAATAAGTATAGGCTGTATCCGTTGGTAAATCTCTGGGGAGTGTTCCGGAATGAATGTCGTCCCAGGTTGCGTTGTCGCTGGAAACAGAGATATTGACCACGCTGGGCAGCACATAAAGCCCTGCCGCGTGGGACAAAGCGACGATTTCAAAGGTATCAAAAGTCCTTTCGTCGCCCAGATCAACAACAATATCGACCGGCTGGCCAAGCCAGTGAACCCAGTTATAATCGTTCCAGTAGTCGGGAGCGCCAACGATGCCGTCGGTGAGCTCCTTGTTGTCGGTATCCTCACGTAATGCATCCATATAGTCCCCGCCGGCTGAAGGCGGGACAGATTTGGTGTAGGATTGCCCCAACGCCCAGTTGATTGGTTCTCCGTCGTCTTCTGGAGCGGCGAAAGCCTGTAGGGAAATCGACGCAGGTAAAATGGCTAGTGCTGTTACAGCTGCACACAGCCGGGTTATAATTGGTTTACGAATTTTCATGGGGTTCCTCCTTTATCGTGATCGCTAAAACGAAAATTAGGCTGCAAAACCTCTCACCTCCTGTAATCTCCTAAAATATCCTTTGAAAAAGAACCGTATTGTTCTAATTTGAGTATAGCAAATCTCATTTTTTCTGCAATATTATCTATAAATCTGGTCAATTTTCCATTTTAATTTGTCAATTATGGTGTGTGTACCCTTTTTGCTTCATTGATTTGACTCGCATAAATGGATATCTTTTCTAGCCGGCCCTGAGGCGGCATAGAATGAAAAGGGAGACCTTTTCCTATTGCAGAAAGGAGAAATCGGTTTTACAGAGTTTTTACTTTTGTTATACTGTACTCTGATTTTTGGATGGAAAATTATCCGTTACAATAAGCTTGTAAAAAGAAGAAAGAAAAAATTCCAAAAACCTGTAAAGAAAACAGGGAGTTCTCCTATTCAGAAAGGATGAAAACAGTATGAAAAAATTGACATCTTTACTATTGGCCGGCGTTTTGGTTGCCGGAGTATTGTCCGGATGCGGAAACACCGGCGGAAACAGCTCTTCCGATTCTCTCTCTTCGCAGGAACCCGGTTCTTCCGGTTCTTCCACCGAAGCTTTGAGTGGTAAGGTGAGCATGTCCGGTTCTACCTCTATGGAAGAAATCGCCAAGGCCTTGGCAGAAGGCTTTAACGCGAAATACCCCGACGTGGCCATCGACGTTCAGCTGGGCGGTTCCTCCACCGGTATCAAAAACGCCCAGGAAGGCGTCAGCGATATCGGCAATGTGAGCCGCGCTCTCAAAGACACCGAGACCGGCCTGGATGCTGAAACCATCGCCCTGGACGGCATCGCTGTCATCGTCAACACTGCAAATTCCGTTGAAGACCTCAACATCGAGCAGATTCTCAAAATCTACACCGGAGAAAT
>CABUOE010000258.1 GCA_902493155.1 uncultured Eubacteriales bacterium | reverse complement strand
TTCGAACCGGTGACCTCGTCCTTACCAAGGACGTGCTCTGCCACCTGAGCCATAACAGCATTTATTTGTTTCTGTCGAGTGACAGCTTTTATATTATACTCAATTGTGCGCCTATTGTCAACCCCTTTTTCTCAAATTTTATCAGGAAAAAAGAGGACGGCAAATCAATTGTCAAAAAAGTGGTTTTATGATAGAATATAAAGGATAATAAAATGAAACAGGAGGCAGCTATGATTACGCTTCAGAAAACGTCAGTCATGAATCTGGAAAACGCCATGCGGGGCGCCCGCAACCCGATGAACAGCTGGGCTCGCAGCGATAGCGGTTACGACGATGCGGGAAACTATGTGCTGGGGAAAAATGATTTGGATTTGGCCCGGCGGCTTTGCGTTTCGGGAAGCGATCACCGGAAATTCATTCGACAGATTTTTGTTTCGGTGGATATTACGGCGCCTCTGTACTGGTGGAAGGAATACGATACCTATAAAGTTGGCACGGTGGCAAACTCTACCAGCACCATGCATAAAATTCACAGCAAGGCTTTCGAGCGAGAGGATTTCAGCTGCGATCATATGACGGAAGAGACTTTAGACCAGATGGATCGGGTCATCACCTATTTGGAACAGCTTAGGGGCAAATATCTGGAGACGAAGGATAAGGCCTACTGGTACGATATGATTCAGTTTTTGCCGTCCAGCTACAACCAGATGCGGACTTGCAGCTTTAGTTACGAAAACTTGGTGAATATGTACCGGGCGCGTAAAAACCACAAGCTGGATGAATGGCATGTGTTCTGCGACTGGGTCAAAACCTTGCCCTATGCCAGAGACCTGATTTTGTTCGGAGAAAAGCCGGAGGAGGACGCCTAAGATGCCGGGAAAACTCATTGTCATCGACGGACTGGACGGCAGCGGAAAATCCACTCAGAGCGAGCGGGTGGCGGAATGCTTGCGGACCCGGGGTGAGCAGGTAAAGCTCATCTCTTTTCCGGATTACGGCGAGCCTTCATCCGCTCTGGTCAAGATGTATCTGGGCGGGGAATTCTCCGATTCTCCCAATGGGGTAAACGCTTACGCCGCCAGCGCTTTTTACGCTGTGGACCGGTATGCCAGTTTTAAAAAATTTTGGGAAAAGGAGTACCTAAGCGGGCATACTATTCTGGCGACAAGATATGTGAGCTCCAATGCCATTCACCAGATGGGTAAGTTGCCACGAAATCAGTGGGATGAATATTTAAAATGGCTGGACGACTTTGAATTCGGAAAGCTGTGCCTGCCCCGGCCGGATCAAGTGATTTTTCTCAATATGAGCCGCAGTGTGGCCGACCGGCTGATCGAAGGACGTTACGGCGGAGACGAGAACCGCAAAGATATACACGAAAAAGACAGAGCCTATCTGCAAAGCTGCCAGGAGACGGCGGAATACGCTGCGAAGGCGCAGAATTGGCGGGTGATTCGCTGCGACGACGGAAAAAATCCGCTGCCCCTCGAATTCGTGACGGAGCGGATAATGGAGAAAATAGAGAGCAGAGCCTAAGAAAGGACGATACCATGCTGGAATTTAAGGCCCTTACCATAGAAGATAAAGACTGGATGAGTGCTTACTACCGCAAAAAAGATGTGAGCGCCGCCCAATTCAGTTTTGCGGCCAATTATGTCTGGCGGCTGGCGTACCCTATGGCCGTCAGCGAGGAAGACGGCTTCTTTTTTGCCAAAGTCCAGATCAAAGAGGGGTATTCCTTCCTGTGTCCCATTGGAGACGGGAATTTGGATGAAGCCATTGGAAAGATAGAGGAATACTGCCGAGAAAATGGCCTGCCAGTCCGTCTCCACGGAATTTTGGAGCCAGATAAGGAAAAACTGGAGCAGGTTTACGGCACTCGGATGGTTTTTAAAAATAGCCGGGACGACGCCGAATATGTCTACGAGCGGGAAGCTTTAGCCAATTTGAGTGGAAAACGCTACCACGGCAAACGCAACCACATCAAGCGGTTTATGGACAACGACTGGGGCTATGAGCCCATCACCGAGCAAAATATCGAGGAATGCGTTTCGATGCAGCGGGAATGGTGCCGTCAAAACGGCTGTGCCTCCGACGATGATAAAATAGACGAGGGCTGCGCTGTTATGCTGGCGCTGCGAAATTTTTTCAAACTGGGGTTCAAGGGCGGGCTACTGCGGCAAAACGGGAAGGTCGTGGCGTTTACCATCGGGGAACCGGTGGGGAATTCCACTTTTGCCGTCCATTTTGAAAAGGCGTTTTCGGAGATTCAGGGGGCGTATCCAGCCATCAACCAGCTATTCGTGCAGTCGGAGATGGAAGGATTTCGTTATGTAAACAGAGAGGAAGACACCGGCTCCGAGGGGCTGAGGAAGGCAAAGCTTTCTTATCACCCCGCCTTTTTGCTGGAAAAATATACAGCGG
>CABUOE010000257.1 GCA_902493155.1 uncultured Eubacteriales bacterium | reverse complement strand
GGCCTATTCCACCTTTACCATTTTGCAGATCCGCTCCGACGGGGAAGCCTATATGGTGCAGTTTGACAACCCCCTCTGCGTCCTGCTGCGGGACGGCAAACGGACCGAATACCCCATCGAGATGAATATTATCGCCGACAAGACCATCTACGAAAGCCGGATGAAGGTGGAGTTGGGGGACGTGTTCGTCATGTTCAGCGACGGCGTGCCTCACGCCGGCATCGGCATCACCATGAACGTCGGCTGGCAGCAGGAGAACGTGGCAAAATTTTTGGAGGAAAACTACGACCCGGACGCTTCTCCCAAAAGCACGGCAGCGAAACTGGCCGACGCCTGCAAGGCCCTCTACATGGACAAAATGGGGGACGACACCACCGTCGCCGTTATGAAGGTGCGGCAAAAATCCTTGGTGTCCATTATGTTCGGCCCGCCGTCTGATTCGGCCGACGACGAAAAGGTCGTCAAGGAATTTTTAGAGGACGAGGGCAAGAAAATCGTCAGCGGGGGAACCACCTCCAAAATCGTTTCCGGCTATCTGGGGACGACGGTGCGCACCTGTCTCGACTACATCGACCCGAAAATTCCTCCCATCGGATACATGGACGGGGTGGATCTGGTCACCGAGGGGGCGCTGACCCTGGGAAAAGTTATGGAGATCTCCAACACCATCGTCAGCGATTCCAACACCGACACTTCCTGGCTCAAAAAGAAGGACGGAGCGTCGCTGATCGCAAAATACCTCTTTGAGGAAGCCACCGACGTGAATTTTTATGTAGGCCGGGCCATGAACCCCGCTCACCAGAACCCCAACCTTCCTCTCGACCTTTCGCTGAAGCTGAAAATCGTCGAGATTCTCGCCAAAAATCTGGAGATAATGGGAAAAAGGGTCAAGGTGAAATATTATTAAGAACCTGTATCCGCCGGTGTCCGTGAGTCCTTTTCGGGAAAAAGCTTCTGATGCTGCATTGAAAAACTTTGAAAAGCGTCAGCTTTCCGGCAGTTTTTCGCCTTGCCTCAGACGCTTTTTCCTTCGAAAATTCCATCACGTCAACCGACGAACACAGGTTCCAAAGAAAGGTTAAGCAGATGAACAGAAATTTTGATACCAGCGTTCAGCTTTTAAAATATCAAGTCTTGAAGGAAGTATCCCGTTTGGCTTTTGAGGGCCGCCTTCAGGAAGGATACTACGAAATCCCCAAAACCATCATCCCAGGCAAAAAGGCTACCATGCGCTGCTGCGTCTACAAAGAGCGGGCCATCGTCGAGGAGCGGGTACATATGGCCATGGGCGGCGACCGGGATAACCCCAACGTCATCGAGGTCATCGACATCGCCTGCGACGAGTGTCCCGTCCATCGGGTCACCGTTAGCGACGCCTGCCGCGGCTGTATCGCCCACCGCTGCCAAAGCGTCTGTCCCAAGGACGCCATCCACATCAAGGACCAGCACGCCATCATCGACCATGATAAATGTGTGGCCTGCGGCAGATGCGCCAGCGTCTGTCCCTACGGCGCGATTCTCGAACAGGTGCGCCCCTGTGAGCGGAGCTGTAAGGCCGGGGCCATCAAAATGGACGAGGACGAGAAGGCCCATATCAACAACGAGAAGTGCGTTTCCTGCGGCGCCTGCGTCTACCAGTGCCCCTTTGGCGCCATTGTCGACAAGTCCTACATCGTCGACGCCATCGAGATGATTAAGGGAAGCGACCAAAACCGCAACTACAAGGTTTACGCCGTCATCGCCCCCGCCATTTCCAGCCAGTTTGCCTACGCGAAAATCGGCCAAATCGTCACCGGAATCAAGAAGTTAGGCATCCACGAGGTCATTGAAGCCGCTTTGGGCGCCGATATGACGGCCTATAAGGAATCCGACGAGCTGATGGAAAAAGGCTTCCTCACAAGCTCCTGCTGTCCTGCTTTCGTCGATTTCATCCACAAAAGCTTTCCTCAGATGGTGGAGCACATCTCCCACAATCTGTCTCCCATGGCGGAAATCGCCAAGTACATCAAGGAAACCGACCCCACAGGAAAAGTGATTTTCATCGGGCCCTGCACCGCTAAAAAGATGGAAATCAAACGGGAACCGGTGAACCGGTACGTGGACTGCGTCATCACCTTCGAAGAGCTTCAGGCATTGCTGGACAGCCGGGATATTGAACCGGAAAACTTGGAGGAATCGCCGCTGAACAACGCCTCTTATTACGGGCGCATCTTTGCCCGGTCGGGCGGCGTGTCCGACGCGGTGGTGCAGGCCCTCAAGGAAAAGGGCAAAGACTTTACAGTAAAGGCCGAGGCCTGCGATGGCTTGGAAGCCTGCAAAATCGCTCTTTTGAAGGCCAGCAAAGGCATTTTGGACGCAAACTTCATCGAAGGCATGGCCTGCGTGGGCGGATGCATCGGCGGTGCGGCTTGCGTCACCCCCGGCCCCAAGGATAAAA
>CABUOE010000256.1 GCA_902493155.1 uncultured Eubacteriales bacterium | reverse complement strand
ATGAGGTTATGAAGCGAGCGGCCAGCATCCAGGACGCCATTCAGCACACGAAGGGCGGCTATGACGTTGTACCGGCTAATATTATGCTGGCCGGAGCCGAGCAGGAACTCTCCCAGACCGGCAAGGAACATCGGCTGAAGGAGGCTGTGGCCCCGGTCGCCGGTGAGTATGACTTCATCGTGATTGACACGCCGCCCTCCCTGGGGGTGCTGACGGTGAACGCCTTTACTTGTGCCACGGATATTCTGATCCCTACTACGGCCGGAATTTTCGCCACGGCCGGGATCTCACAGCTCAATGAGACAGTCACCAGCGTCCAGAAGTATTGTAATCCTGGCGTGAAGATCCGTGGCATCCTCTTTACCAAGTTTAATCCCAGGGCAAATATTAGCCGGCAGATCAAGGAACTGGCGGAGCAGTTGAGCGAGTACATTTCGGCACCGATCTACAAGACCTATATTCGGGCTGCGGTGGCCGTGGAGGAGGCCCAGGCGAACCGGGCTGATATATTTGACTACGCGGGGAAGTCTACTGTGGCCGACGATTACAGGGCCTTTATAGAGGAATTTTTGAAAGGAGTTTATGCGTAATGTCGGGGAAAGCGAAGTTTGACCAGGAGGCCGCGTTTAAGTCTATTATCGGAGCTGGCCGGGAGCCGGAGGAGGAAATGGCCGAAAAATTTCTGTCAAAAGGAAAGAATGCGAATCGGGTGCAGAGATCATATTTTCTGGATCGTGATATAGATAAAGCATTACGGAGAATGGCGCTGGAAGAGGAGAAGAATCTTACTGAAACAGTTAATGATGTATTGCGGAAAGGACTAAAAAAATACCTATAAATTGTATTTATTGCTTGGAAAGATTATTTGAAAAGGTTGTATTATAAAAGTTATACCAGACTGTCAAAATGGCAATCTGGTATAACTTTATAATCAATCAATATAAATTGTGGTAGGGATTAAAATTTAAATGCTAAAAAATCTCGGCTATATGATATGACTTCGATTATTAACCTGCTTTCCAATAGGAAACACTACTTGCGGAATATGGACAGTAACTCACATTATGTCTAAATAGGCCTAATGCGCCCCACTTCGACGTTACAGTTGAATTTCTATAATATATAGCGGAATGGTCTGCTGAGCCATACCAGACTTTATCCCCTGATTGAGGAGCGGTTGTACTTATGTAACTCCCATCAGCCATATAGGAGGAAGCACCACCTTGGTTTAGCCAATAGAGATTTCCAGTGGATGTCGAATACCACGCATACGAATGACAATTATATGCGGGGTTTTCTTCGCGGAGAGGAGTTGCATTTACATACGTAGATTTGAGGTCTTCGTTAAGTTCGTCTGCTCTACTTGCAGTTATATCGTGGTCAGCCCAAGTCAAATTATAAATAAATTGGACACGAGTTCCATTGGGAGTGAAGTTGTGGTGAATTTCGGAACGCTGTAAATCGAAATTGATAGGTTCTTCAGATGACGCGGTGAGCATACCAAAGATAGATTCAGCAAAAAGTTCCTTAACGGTATCAACGGACTTCATTTCAGAAAATGAAACCAACTGTGCACTCATCAATTCTACTGCATCATCTCGTTCGACTAATTCCTGCAATCCATTAAAATAGGATGCGAGTTGTGTGATTCCTTCTTTTGGAGTATCGTAAGCAAAAATATTAATAGCCAATGGATAATCTAGAACTACATCAATTAGCTTTTCGGTAGAAAGGTGGTTTAAAATGGTGGTGGGAATTTGACAAGCCTCAATCATCTCATCAAGAGACTGAAGGTTTTTCCACTCATCCATTTCGGGAGTGATAGAGTATTGGAAATCTACATTTTTGAATGTGTTTTCTGCAGCAAAAACTGGGGCTGTTAGAGTGAACAAAATAGTGATAGAGAGGAAAAGGGAAAAAAGCTTTTTATTCATAACAAATGACCTCCTTCTATACTTGGTGTTTCGACTTGCTTAAAATACCCCACTAATATGGTAACATAAAAGAAGTATAATATCAAGGGAAAATACAAGAAATACATAGGGTCAGTCTCCTGTATTTTAAAAAGTGAAGCATATAATGGTTTACCCGTTTATGAATGAACGGGTAAACCGTTATACGGTTATTTTTCCGAATATGTTGACTTCTCTGATTTAGTATGGTATGATGATCATGGATAGAAATAGGCTGCGAATGGCGCTGGATCTGGGACAGTGGCCTGATGGAAAGGTGGTGGGAGAAAAGAGGCTGCGGCTGGTAGGGCTGCAGCGGATCAGAAATCGGCTCGTCTGGGCGAGGGTAAATAGTAATTAGGCCCAGAGCGTCTTGGCCGGAGCTGCCGGCTGGGGGTTTAGCAAATACCCATACAGAAGCCATGACAGGTTCGATACACCTGTGTGATGCGTGGGCTTGCCGTAGTAACCTTTGTGAACTGGAAAG
>CABUOE010000255.1 GCA_902493155.1 uncultured Eubacteriales bacterium | reverse complement strand
CTATCAGGCGGCGCAGCAGCATTTATCCGAGAGGGAGTGGGACCGGGAGACCCTGCGTGGGGAGGTAGCTCGGGCGATCCGGGGAGAGAGTTCCTTCGGGGTACCTCTTTTGCAGGAACTTTTACAAGGAACAGAAGCAGAAATTGACAAGACCAGAGAGAGGCTGTATGAGTTGGAGGCCAGGCTCCAAAATGGAGAACAACTGCGCCGGGAGATTGAGATCAAGCAGCGGAAATACTGCGGACTGAACCAGATTTTCTGCAGCGGAACGCTGGAGGAGCAAAAAATGCTGCTGGCTATCGTTGTGAAGCGGATCGAAGTACGGCGGGATTATGAACTGAATATTCAACTGTCACCGGATTTCGAACGGTTCCTGGATGGACTTATTGAAATGCGGTGATTTTTTGCGGCAAATTTTGCTCTGACCCTGTGGGACAATAGAAAAGAGGTGAATTTTATGCAGGGGAAACGTACAGCAGTTTATTGCCGTGTGGACAGGGGCGGAAATTCTGAAATGCGGCGGGACGCGTTGGAGATGCAAAAGCGGAAACTTGAACATTATGCGGCGGAAAAGGGACTCCCAATTTCAGGATATTATGAGGATGACGGTTTTCCCGGACATGACTTGAATCGTCCCGGATTGACACGACTTCTGAAGGATTATCATGCCGGTGTATTTGAGCAAGTCCTGGTAATGAACCGCAGCCGGTTATATCGCGGGAGTCGTTGGAACGAACCCCAATGGCCCTTTCAGGTCTGCTCAGTCAAACAGCTGGAGCATGATCTGGTACGTTAAAACGGTGAGGGATGTCCCCTCACCGTTTTTCGTTCCAATACTCCGCGCACTGCTTTTGCAGAGCGGAAATATAGCGTTTGAAATAGTCTCCAATAAAATCCGGGTAGAAATAGCAAAGCGTGTTCAGAAAATCATCAATATAGTCACTTTGGATATCCTGAATACGGGCGAACGGGTCTAAGAAATAAGGCAGACTATCTGGACAAATCTTCAGGCAGCTTGCCAAATGGGCATCGCACCAAGAGAAATTGAGAACTTGGGACAGATCACTGGAGAGCATCTTCTCTTTCATAACTTGCTGCGGATTCAGACCATTGATGTTTTGGTGAATGCCGGCTGCGTCAAGCTGGAAATTGCTGATAGGAAATGCATCGGTTGTGTCTACACGATAGATTCTATCGTCATCCGCGAGCAGGATCTCAACGCCATCTCCCTCGCCTGTAAGGCTGTACAAGCCATAGAAAGCAAAATAGTGTTTCCAATTTTTGGCCTGCTCCCGTATTTTTTGATAAGTAGGCGCCGGATCGGTCACGTTCAAGTATCGTTCCCCAATAATATACTCCGTTTTGAAATAAGGCCGCGTTTCCCCCGGAGAGAGTTGGAATAAGACCGCGTCCGGCATAGAGTATCCCATCACCTGAGCCAATTTGGTATAGATGAACTCGTTGCAGGCACAGTCCGTATAAGCGTGTTTCACAAGATACCGTTTGTTCCGATCCGCTTTTTGTTTGGCCAGTAAAAGCCGGCCGCTGTCACCCTCTTGATGTGGAATTCGAGAAAACACAAAATCAGCCGTTTGAACCACATCGGGAGAGGTAATAGGCGGCTTGCCCTGATTTTCCTTCTCTTTAGATTCCATGCGCAGCTGCATCATATACTTATTTAATCCCGGATGCATTTCAACACCTCCCAACTCACCTTTATTGTAAGAGGGGAGGAAAACTTTGTCAATCATTGTTGAACCATGTCGTTATCCTGACATGGCTTTCCTGTATGCAGACAAGCAAGTGTGCATGAATTGCCGCATATTCTTTACTATTTCAGAGAGGGGGGATACCCGTGAAAAAGGATGGACGGGTGCCGATTGTCCATTGTTTTTTCACAGAAGAAGGAGAAAAGCTGCCGGAGCTGGTAAGACGGTCCTTAAGGCTTTTTATAGAGAGAAATCTCCGAAATGCGGCGGAAATTTGACGATATGGCCGCGAAATATTATAATATTTATGATGAATGGCCGCTTATCTCAGGAGGTATAGCATGTACTTTGAGATAAGCAATCCCCTGGAATACCATGCGGCCTTATACATCAGATTATCGAAGGAGGATGAAAGCGAGGGACCATCCCAGAGCGTCCAGAACCAGGAATCCCTATTGCGGGAGTTTGTGCAGCAGCATAGGCTGAACGTCTATGATGCCTACGTGGATGATACAGCTATACTTGGACTAAAGTCAGAACTCCAATAACGGAGTGCGAGTTTAGTCCAAGTTTTTTTATGCGCTGAAACAGCGTAAATCCACTGAAAACAGGAGGTTGAGAACCCGTGTGTAAGATTATCGTGATGGCAAACCAGAAAGGGGGCGTGGCAAAGACCAGCAGTACCCGGAATCTGGCCTACTCCCTGGCGGAGCTGGGTAAAAAGGTATTGGCGGTGG
>CABUOE010000254.1 GCA_902493155.1 uncultured Eubacteriales bacterium | reverse complement strand
CCTATCACCAGAAGGGCGGGGAAAATCATGGCGGCCAGCAGCCCGCCTTTCAGGCTTCCGCCCAGCCAGTCGGATACGATGCCGACGGCGCCGGGGCCGCTGAGGCAGCCCAAATCTCCGGCCAGCGCCAGCAGGGCGAACATGGCAGTCCCTCCCGCCGGGCAGTGGATGGACGCCAAACTGAAGGTGCCGGGCCAGAGCATCCCCACCGAAAACCCGCAGAGGCCGCACCCCAGAAGGGAGAGCAGGGGGAGCGGAGAAAACAACGTCAGAGCATAGCTCAAAAGGCAGAGGATACCGCTTAAAATGAGGCCCTTTTGGAGGGAAATCCGATGGCTTAACCGGGCGTACAACAGGCGGCTCGTTCCCATGAGGGTGGCGAACAGGCAGGGCCCCAGCAAATCCCCCATGGTTTTCGAGACATGTAGGCCCGATTCCGCAAAGGCCGACGCCCACTGGGACATGGCCTGCTCCGACGCTCCGGCGCAGACCATCAACAGGGCCAATATCCAGAAGGTTTTGAGGGAAAATAGGTCTCTGATGGACAGGGAGCGCTGCTTTTCCTCCACCAGGGTATGAATGGGCACAAAGCAGAAATAAACGGCGTTAAAAAGGGGCAGAAGCGCCCAGAGAGTGGTCAGAACCGGCCAGTTTTCGATTCCAACTGTTCCAAAAAATAAGGTGGACAGCAAAACCACCGCCACGTGGCCCCAGCAGTAAAAGGAGTGGAGCAGGCTCATCTCGGAAGATTTGTTTTCGGTGGGACAGGCCTCCACAATGGGGCTTATGAGCACTTCGATGAGGCCGCCGCCGACGGCGTACAGCACAATGCTGACTAAGAGCCCCAGATAGGGAGAAGAAAAGAGCCCAGGCAGTATCCCCAGTCCCATCAATCCCGCGGCACAGAGAATATGGGCGGCGACGATGGGAATGCGGTATCCAATCCGATCGATGAATTTTGCGGCGATCAGGTCGACAAAAAGCTGGACGCCGAAGTTGATGGTGATGAGAAAACCGATCTGTTCCAGCGAGACGCCGTAACTGCTTTGAAAGGTGAGGAATAAAAGCGGCGCCAGATTGTTGACGGCGGCCTGGGTCACGTAGCCCAGGTAGCTTGCCCGGATGGTGTGACGGTAATTCTTCATAGGTGTGATTGATTGCTCCTTTATTTTTGTGATTCAGCGAAGGCTTTTAAATCCCGCTTGACTTCGTCGGGCAAGTCGTGCCAGCGGATGCCCCGCAGTGCGCCCTCCAAAGCGCAGAGCCGGTTATAGCAGGCGGAGGGGTCGGCCGCTTTGATGAGAAGCCATGCCTCACGGCTTCCCACTTTCCGGAGTTGGTCTGCTGTTTGGATGCCCGCGGCGGTAAGCTGTTCTTCCAGAATTTTGCCGATGTTGGGAAGTTTTGATAGTTCTCCCATAAAGATTCCTCTTTTCTCTTAAAGATGTCCGGTTTTGGAGCAGGCTCCTTTCCATTATTTTTCAGCATAGCACAATTGGCCGCTGCTGTAAACAGGAGCGGCCAATTTGCTTAAAGAATGCCGGCCATTTTTAAGAGATACTGGGCGTTGGTGGTGCGGCAGCGGCCGGGGGACATTTTGTAATCAAACTGAATGCCGTCGTCGGTGTAATGCTCGGAAAAATGGAAGTTGAGGGCTTTGACCGAGGAATCGGTTTCCAGGTTGCAGAGCTCAAAATCATGGGTGGAAACCAGGATGATTCCGTGAGGAACGGAAAGCCGCCGGATGGTTTCGGTAGCCCCGACGATGCGGTCGGCGGAATTGGTGCCTTTGAAGATCTCGTCGATGAGGCAGAGCATGGGGATTCCCTTTTGGCTGAACTCCACCATGCCTTTGATCCGCAGCAGCTCGGCGTAAAAGGTGGAAATTCCCTCGCTGACGTTATCCTCCACCCGCATAGAGGTGAACATCGTCATAGGGGAGACGGAAAGGGAAACGGCTGCTGCCGGCGCGCCGGCGTAGGCGAGAATTAGGTTCAGTCCAACGCTTCGCAGAAAGGTGGTTTTCCCCGACATGTTGGAGCCGGTGATAATGCAGGTTTGAGCGGTGAGATGGATGCCGTTGCCAACCGCCGTTTCTTCCGGGAGAAGGGGGTGTTTGATGAGGCTTCCCTGAAGCTGGGGCCCATTTTCCTCGATGGTGGGAAACACCGATTCCCGCCGCACGTTTGCGGGAACCGCCAGGCTCATATCCGTTTCGAATTCGCCCACAATGGAAAGCCAGCGCCGGATTTTCCCTCCGTACCGGGCAATCCAGGAGGCAAAACGGTCGGCGCAGTGGAAATCCCACATGCACAGTCCTCCCAAAAAGAGGAATCCAAAGGGGTTTTTTCGGGCTTCCACCGCCGTTGCCACCGACGACAGGGCTTTCAGGGCCGCCTCCGCCCCGTCAATGCCCGTTTGCAGTTCCCGCAGGGTTTGGCTATGAAAAGACTCCGACTCTATCCGGGCAAAAATAGCGCGGTACAGT
>CABUOE010000253.1 GCA_902493155.1 uncultured Eubacteriales bacterium | reverse complement strand
TGGACAGCCGCATCAAGGTCATAATGGACTGATAGTTCATTTCATCTGCAATCATATGACCGATCATGTCGGCCTGATTGATCTTTACATCCACACCCATACCTGCATTAAAAAGCCATGCGTTTTTGGGATTATTAACTCTCGCAATTACCTTTGGCACATCGTATTCAAATTTTGCCATCATTGCCACGGCCAAATTAGTTTCATCATTGCCCGTAGTACAAACCAAGGCGTTACATCTGCGCACTCCGGCTTTTTCCAGCAACAGAGCGTCCGTTCCATCGCCTGTCAGGACATTTTCTTTTTTTAGGCCGTTTTTCTTTAATGCCTGAAGGGCCTTTTCTTTATTTTCAATGACGATAGCATTGTTTCCGTTTTCTATTAGCAATCCAGCGATATATCCTCCGACTTGGCCGCCGCCAACAATAATCACATTCATCGTACACCGCTCCTTTCCACTTTATAATTGCAACATATCCCTGGCCCGCTCCATGCAATCTGAACAAACCGACAAATACAAGATATCGTTATATTCGCAACACATATCTCTTTCCGGCACAAAGGATCGTCCATGACGTTCTACAGCAATCAGACTTATCTTTCCTGCCACATCAAACTCGGAATACTTTTTCCCCTCCAAGCTGGCAGGAATTCGTACCTTTACAAGCTGGACATCGTTTCCCAATTTGCGAATGACACGCCAGCTTCTGTTTCCTTCAAGGTATTCCATGACATTATCCAGTCCAAGGCGGGTAATGGATACTGTATATATCCCCATGGATTCAAACATTCTCGCCCGTATAGGGTCATACATACGAGCGATAACTGTGGGAACATGAAATACATTTTTCGCAATGTTAGCAACCACTGCATTCAGCGAATCGCTGCTGGTACAGCCAATCACTACATCCGCCGAAGCAATTCCCGCCTGTTCCAACACGTCTTTGTCATATCCGACTCCGCAGATTGTTCGTCCTGTAAATTCCTCGCTCAAAGCCAGGAATGTTTCCGGGCTATTATCTATGACGATGACATCATGGTTTTTTCGTGCCAAATATTCCGACACCCGGACACCAAATTTTCCACATCCTATAACTAATGCTTTCATTGCTTTCAACTCCTTTTCGCTCGGCGTACACGCAGTAATTTCTTTCTTGCTTCCTCAATGCCAAACACAATAAACGGGATACAAATTAAGTAAAGCCACTCAATCCAGGAAATCGGCGCCGTATTGAAAATTCCGCTCAAGAACGGAATATACATCAGCGCAAGCAGAATCACTACCTCTATCACTAAGCCGGCATTGATATAATGATTACTGAACAGCTTTCTTTTAAAGACCGATTCATAATCCGTTCGGTTGTTCATGGCCATTCCCATCTGTGCGAAGACCACACCGGCCAGCATCATCGTTGTGGCCTCGGCATAACCGTGCGTCCCCTCCGCAGCCAGTGGTATACCCGGCCAGCCGTTCAGGAAGTTGGCAAGGAAATAACCACCCACAGAAAAGAGTGTGCCAAGCAGTCCATACCAGATGAATCCGACTAAAACAACATTCTTATTGAGCAACCGCTCTTTGGTGGAGCGCGGCGGTTGCTGCATCACACTTGCTTCTGCATGCTCAGCGCCCAAGCCAAGCGCAGGCACCATATCCGTACCAATATCAATGGTCAGAATTTGAAGTACAGTTAGCGGCACGGGAATCATACCGCCGGAAAGCAGATATAAAGTGGGTGCTGCGGCTTCCGGCGTATTGCTGTCGAAAATATATCGAAGAAATTTCCGGATGTTATTGTAAACCGTTCTGCCTTCTTCAATCGCCCGGACAATCGTAGCAAAGTTGTCATCGCTCAGAATCATATCGGCAGCTTCCTTGGCGACATCCGTTCCGGTAATTCCCATGGCAATACCGATATCCGCCTTTTTCAGAGCGGGAGAGTCGTTCACGCCGTCGCCTGTTACTGCGACAATGTTGCCCATCTCCTGCAAAGCGCAGACAATGCGGTATTTTTGTTCGGGCGCCATGCGGGCAAAAACAACCTCGCCTTTTAGCACTTCCTTCAGCACAGTATCATCCATCTCGGCCAGTTCCACGCCCGATATTACCTTGGCATCAGGGCTCTGGATGATGCCAATTTTGCGGGCTATACTCTCGGCAGTCAATCCATAGTCACCGGTAATCATAATGATTTTGATACCCGCACTGCGGCACAGGCGAACCGCTTCTTTTACCTCACTGCGTGGCGGATCTTGCATCGCCACAAGCCCAAGAAAGGTTAAATTCTCTTCTACATTTTCAGGAGTATATTCACGAATCGATTCAGGAAGCGTTTCATCGTCTCTGCGTAACGGACGATAGGCCACTGCCAGGACACGCAAACCATCCCGGGCGTAAGTATCATTTGCCTGCATGATGCGCTGCCGGTCTTCCTCCTTCATCGGGCGGGAAGAAGAACCATCATAACAGCGTTGGCACAGTTCCATAACCTCTTTG
>CABUOE010000252.1 GCA_902493155.1 uncultured Eubacteriales bacterium | reverse complement strand
GACAAGTACGGCAAGCTTGCCAAGGAGACTGGAATTCTCGATTCTATCCGCATTCTGGAACTGAGCAAAAAATAAAGCTTGCAGTTTCTTTTACAATTTGATATGATGAAGAAAAATAAACGCCGCGATTTTCTCGCGGCGTTTGTCCCATCAAAAGAAAGAAGGTTTTTTTATGAAAACCAGCCGTATGGATTGGAAAGTGGGGGCCGCCTCCTGCATTTTCAAAGATCAGGTCTTTACTTTGGAGGATTTAAGTCATATGGTGGCCAAGGGCGTCACGGCCATGGAAATGGATATGCAGAATCACTGGTCCAGATGGCCGGTGTGCGACTTGAAAAACGCCTGGCAGCATATCGGGAATCATGCCAAGGGAATCGGCCTTACCGTCTGGTCGCTGCACATCCCTTTTGGATGGGACGACGACCTTTCAAGCCTCAGGGAGTATCACCGAAAAGCCATCGTCGCCCGTCACAGCGCGCTGATTGTTGCGGCTAAAGAGACGTTGGGCATCGAAAAGGCGGTGGTGTACCCCTCTTTTGAGCCCATCCCCGAAAACGAGCGGGAAGAGCGGATTAAGCGGGTGCGGGAATCCCTGTCCGCCCTCTGCGATGCGGCGGAAAAGGTGGGGGTACAGGTGGCGGTGGAGGATTTGCCCCGCAGCTGCCTTGGAAACACCGCCGAAGAGATGCTGCGGATTATCGACGGCATCGACAAGCTGGGCGTCTGCTGCGACACAAACCATTTGCTCACCGAGAGGACGGAGGATTTCATCCGGGCGTTGGGGAGCCGTATCGCCACGGTGCATCTTTCCGATTACGATTTTATAAACGAGCGCCACTGGCTCCCCGGAAAGGGTTTAAACGACTGGGAAACGATTTTAGCGGCCCTGGAGGACGCAGGCTACAGCGGCCCGGCCATGTTCGAAGTAGGACCGGATTTTTGCCCGGCGGGGACGAAGGGCGTCCGGAAATGCTGGGATAAGCTGATAAAGAGGTAAAAAGAAGAGAATGTAGGGGCCGACGCTTACGTCGGCCCGCTCATAAGGGAAAATTCCCTTGTTAAGCGGGTCGATGTGGGCATCGACCCCTACGATATGTATATACTATTTTTTGAAGAGGGCCATTTTGCAATAGCCCCTTTTAGTTTTCAGACGTTGCCAATCCTTTCATATAAGAAATCGCATGACGTTTTTTAGTTTCGGAAAGATTGTTAAAGAGGTTCAAACAAAGTTCTTCTTTATCAGATAAGGTGTAATTTTCTGTTTCCCGATACGGAGAACGGCCTAATAAATAATCAATCGAGACGTGAAAATAATCTGCCATTTTTATCACCATATCCAAGTCTGGTAATGATTTTTCTAATTCATATTTACTGATAGATGCTTGAGTGGTGCTAACAATCATAGCTAATGCGACTTGACTCATATGTTTTTCTTCTCTCAATTGTCTAATTCTATTCATAATATACACCCCATAATTATATTATTCTTTTGGGTTGTAATTTATATTCTTATAAGTTATAATATTCTTATATAGAATATAAGGGGTGATATTATGAAACTTGCTATTATTGGTTCCCGCTCCATCGAGACGCTCTGTCTGGATGAATATATACCGCCGGAAACCACCCTTATCGTATCCGGTGGGGCCAATGGGGTAGACCGAATTGCGGAACAGTATGCCGATAACTACAAACTCTCCAAACTGATTATCCGGCCGGAGTATCACGAATACGGCCGGGCCGCTCCAATCCGCCGCAATAAAGTAATCGTCGATGAGGCCGATGAAATTCTTGTATTTTGGGACGGCGTTTCCAAAGGCACCAAATCCGTCATCGACTATGCCAAAAAGCAGGGAAAACCGATTCGGGTCTACCAGGGAAGCAATCTCATCCTTGCCATTCCACATTCCCCATAAAACAAAAAAGGAGCAGGAAAATCCTGCTCCTTTTCTATCGCCTCAATTTTACGCCGCGCGGACGTTGACCGCTCTCAGCTTGCGGCTGTTTTTGGGATCCTGTTCGGTGTCGAAGGTGACCTTCTGGCCTTCCTCCAGGGTTTTAAACCCGTCGGAAACGATTGCGGAGAAATGGACGAATACGTCCTCGCCGCCGTTGTCGTTTGTGAGAAAACCGAAGCCTTTGTCCGAGTTAAACCATTTTACAGTACCGTTATTCATTGTGGGTACCTCCTAAAAAATATTCGTACCCAAAAACAAAAATCCACATATTACTGTAGATCATTTCGAACCGTGATCTACATAACATGTGGAACAAAGCTACAAATCTTGAATACCTATTTATCATAACACAGGAAAAGGCATCTGTCAATGGATTTGGAAAAGTAAATTAATTTGTTTACAATTACCGTTTCATCTTGCGGATTTGAGCTTTCTTTTCTTTTGAAACCCGGTTCGACTCGACGATTTTTTGCAGCGCCTTGTTATAGGTAAAGTCGTCCAGCGGGCAGTCGCTCAAAAAACGGAGCGTTTTATCCTCAAACTTTACGTAA
>CABUOE010000251.1 GCA_902493155.1 uncultured Eubacteriales bacterium | reverse complement strand
TGGCGTACGGGCATTCTTACACTACGGCATGGCCTAACAACTCTTCTTATGCGGATGACAATTATGAACTCACCAATGGGAAAAGAGGACGTTTGGCCTACAATGATCCCGAATGGGCTGGTTTCCATATGAATGATGGCGCTAAGCTGGGGCTCAGCGACTTCTATGTTACGATCGACCTGGGCTCTGTTCAGAGCTTTGAACAGGTCAAGGTGGGAACTCTGAGCCAGCAAGCCACCGGTATTGCCGCGCCTACGGCAATGAAGGTAGAGTATTCTTCTGATTTGCAGAATTGGAGCACCTTGTCGGATGACACCCTGAACTGGGAGGGAGATGCTGTTAACCGGTACATTGCTACCGCTGATCAAGCAGTTTCCGGCCAGTATGTCCGGGTCCATGTAAGTGGAAAGACTTGGATGTTTATGGATGAAATCGAAGTGCTGCGGGTTGCGGATCCAAACCCGGATCCTAACGAAAATCCCGATTACGGTAATGAAATCAACCTGCTGCGGGGCTACACCGGCTACACCATTTCTCAAAAACCCACAATCAACAATTTAAATGGTCTGCTGACCGACGGAAAATACGGCGGAACCTACACCAAGTATGACACAAACTGGATGGGCTTTACCACTCCGGGACATGTGGTGATGGATTTTGACCTGAGGGCTCCTTCCTCTGTTTCTCAGATCATCCTGAGTTCCAGAAAAGACAGCGCAAATAACCAGACCACCCCTCAGAATGTGAAAATCTACGTTTCCTATAATAATGTGGATTGGATCAACTTTGCGTCCTTTGAGAACAATCAGGCGACAGACGGGCAAAACTTCAGTTTTACCTGGGACGCTTCGGTGAACAAATTCTCTAATGTTTATGGCGATGACGCCGGTTACGCTTATACCCGTTACATCCGTGTGGAGTTTGATGTGCCGGCAGGCAGCGACGCCGTTTATCTCGATGAAGTGAAGGCCATGGGTAAATTGGGGCAGTGCTCCAACGCGGGCATTCCCTATATCCTCGATGAGGACGGTTCCCGCAATCTGGCATTGGGTACTCCTTACACCTATTTCCCCGAAGGAATCAACAACAGTTACTCTGACCCTGGTATGGTTAGATTGACCGATGGTATCCAGGCCAGCGCTACCTTTAACGATGGAAAATGGGTCGGCTTCAACAAGAGCGACTGTTCCGTTGTTGGAGACGCCAAACGCGGTGCGAAGCTGACGCGTTCCATTGTAGTAGACCTGGAAGGCTTAAAGACCATTAAATCCATTACCTACGGCAATGTAGTCGCCGCAAGCGCAGGAATCAATAGCCCCGAGAATATGAAGCTTTTTGCTTCGGTGGACGGCGAAAAATGGCTGCCGCTGACCAAGAGCACGTCGGCCGGTAAGACCGTTCCCAACGGACGGTATACCTATGGCTGGCATAATGAGGAAGTTTCGGAAGACGGCGCTACCATTATCGATCTGCTGCCCGACAACGATATGATTATTGCAAGATATGTCCGGTTGGAAGTAGAAGTAACCACTTGGACCTTTATCGATGAGATCACCGTACAGGGCTTTGATGAACTAAAGGGCGGAGTAATGTACGCGGACAACGGCACTGTAGATATCGATGGCCAGTACCTTCAGACCGGAGAGAACACCGGTGGCGTTCAGGATCTGGTGCTCTGTTACACCGGTTGGTACGGCATTGACTCTGAAACGAACACACCGATAGGCGACTTGACACTGACTAAGTTGCGTCCTCTGCTGACCTACATCGACCGGAACAACAAGGCTGTGGATACCATGTTTGATTCCGTGCTGCTGCTGGCGCTGAAATCCCAGTACGGCCGCAGCTATCATGATGGCTCCAACGTAGGGGGAATCGCCACTGCTACCGACTGGTTCTGGTTCATGGATAAAACCTTTGGAGAAGGCGGGGACGTGGACACCCTCAACGAAGCTGCAAGACTTGCTTCTGAGGAGCTTAACGACCCCAACTACAAGGTGAAAATGGTTTTGATGTACCCCAATCCGGTTGATAAGGAAAATCCCAAATTCGGTTCCTTGGATGGAGAGCGAAACCTTACCTTCACAGGCGACACACTCGAAGAGGATCATGATTACGCTCGGGACTGGTGGATCAATGAAGCACTCAGCCGTTTTGAAGCGGGCAATTATGAGTATGTTGATTTTGTCGGATTTTACTATCTGAATGAGGCCGTAAGCGACAGTAAAGAAGAACAGCGGGTCATGAAGTTTACAGACGCTGTCCACGAAAAGGGAATGAAAGCTTACTGGATCCCTTACTGGGATGCGAAAGGCGCTTCCAGCCATGAAAACTATGGCTTTGACGCTACTGCGTATCAGCCCAACCACTATTTTACCTATTACGATTACAATTCTCCCTATAAACCGGAGTCTATGTCGTATCCTGTGAAGAATGGAAATCCCCTGATGGATACCTTTGCTTCCCGGATTAAGTCTTGGAATCTTGGCGCGGAGTTTGAAATCGAAGGCGATGCAGCCACAA
>CABUOE010000250.1 GCA_902493155.1 uncultured Eubacteriales bacterium | reverse complement strand
CCTTCTGATCTTCTACTCTTTTGATAACTGTCAATTTCCCGAATGTTTGGCCGGTAAGATCCTTGAATTTTCCCATGGTTCTACCTCTTCGTTCGTAGAATGGAATGTGGATATAGATGAGAGGCGCAGACTTGATTCGGTATCTATGCCACAGAGATCTGGCGGGTCATAGAGATTCTGCATGATTATCACCCTGGTTATAACTGCCGTAATAGACAGTGTCTTCCTCTGTGGAGCAATAGACGCCGATGCACAATTCCTGCCCCAGTTCTTTTTCAGGATTGTGTTCAACGAAGCAGACTCGCTCGTTTTCACCATCTGCTTGCACGAGGTCAATGTTGATGCAGGGGTATTCGTCCTCAGAGCATATTTTGACCTGGAGTACAGTGCCATTTGGCATGATAAGAGTGTCTGCGGGGGTCTTGGTTGTTTCCGCTACCGGCTCAAACGCAACCGGGATAAAACTGGCGGCAGAACAAAGGAAAAATTGGTTTTCCAACTGTACTACGTCGCCCACGGACAGACTGCGGCTGGTCATCGGATTTGGGCGGTCATCTCGGTTATAGAGACAATAGAACTGCTCTAAGATATAGGATGTGCGCAATTGAGGCTCCTTGGGTAGCATACCGCGGATCTCAATCTCTCCGCTGAACACAGGCATATAATACTGTGACGGGACAGGACCAGAGAAGGGCTGCTCACAGTCATACATCTTTATAAGTAGCCCGTGCTCGTGCAGAGAAGCAAACGGTGCCTGGAAAAGCGCGATTTGAACATGCTCCACTGATTCAGAAATGTCACCAGTCTGGCCCGCGCTATATGGAAATTCAGGCGTAGAACAACCAGTTTCCTGCCGCTCAGCCAAGCAACTGCGACAGATATCGCCACCGATAAAATCACTGGATGCCTGATAATGACCAGATCCCTCAGGATGCTCCCAGGTTAGCATAGCACCACAGATTTTGCAAAATACAATGTTTGGGCCTTTTGTGATGTTTTCCATTATAAATCAAACCTCCAATTTTGATTGTGCGCATGTATTTTCGTCAGTTATCGCTGTTTTTGCAAGCATATTCGTTTTTTCGCGCACGGGCCGTATCCCAATAAGGCAGATATTTCACACCGTTCAGCGTCAAATAGAAGCAGTTGCTGGTAAGACCATCGTCGATCTCTACAATTTCCCCTATTTTGACCATGACCCCCAAAAGTTCAGATGCACCTTTTCGCTTCGCCATGGAAAAGAATGCTGAAGGAGTCAAGTTTACTGTCCCAGATAACCGCACGGCGTACTGGTACCCGTCGGGAGGCGATTTGCGTTTGAGTAGGGTATGCAAGTACCATGTGTTTGCGTCCTTGAAATCATAAACACGAAATTCACATGGCTTTTTTAGTTTTGGACACCAATTTGGCGGGTAGATTTTGGGATCTTTTTTCTTAAACATACGGTATTTCTTTCCGGCTGTGCAATACTGCTGACCAAACTGCAGCACGATATACCCTTCCTGACGGGGTTCGCCCTTGAGATAAGTCAACCGATGCGGGCACCTTGAACAGCGGAATCTCTGAATCCCTTTTACACCCATATTAGACACCGCCTTTATTGTCTTTCTGCTTTTCAGAAGGACCGGAGGTGCCATGATTGCATTCCGGCGTTGGAAAAGGAACTCCTACAGCGAGTTTTTTCGTGTCATAGAGGTAGATGGGCTGGATCACCCAGTCCCAATTACCCGCAGAACCAGCATTGAGCCAGGCAGAGGATCGGGAGGCTTCAAACTCGTTGCTGCTGATTTGACCGTTGCCGTTATCAAAGGCGGCCAGCACATCGTCATACTCCAAGCGGCCATGGGTACATAAGTCCTGCAACATGGACTCAATGGCCTGCCGCTGGGTTGGATAAAGAGACGGCTGTAAGAATTCCCGGTCACTGACACATTGCAGCTGATAAAAGATCAGGCAGCTCTCGCCGGGGACCCAACCATTCGGCTGACGCATATAGTGTTCCAGTCTGACATGGGGATCTTTGCCGTTCAGGCATGTACCAAAGATGGAGAAACCGAGGCGGTTGGGCAGGAAGGCTTTGTTATTGCTGCTGACCGCGTAGGTGCGGTCGAGTTGTGTATAACTGGGATTTTCGAACGGACCAAAGTCAGAGAACGTGATCAGCCCATCCAGATGATATCGTGAATGATTTGCCTCATGTGCGGAAAAAATCTGCGCCAAGTCGAGATATTTCATGGTACCAGTCCTTTCATTTTTAGATGATCTGAGGCTTTTATAATGAACGGGCCTTGCGGCCCGGAGCAAAGGGAATGCTTCCGAGCCGGAAGCAAATCTATATAAAAAAGTGAGCAGGGATAGGGATATCCCGCTCACTTTGTTGCCGGTGTTGGCAAAAAACAAAAATGCCATCGCCCCCAGGGTGATGGCATGGATGAAACACGGTGTACTTTGCCATATGGCACAGATACTGATATTTATAATATAACGCATTCAAGCACAAAAAGCAATCCTCGCTCGATATGGAGAGGTAAT
>CABUOE010000249.1 GCA_902493155.1 uncultured Eubacteriales bacterium | reverse complement strand
CTGGCGCGCAGCGTGTCCCTCGCAGGAAATGCCGTGCTCGGCGAGCTTGCGCCGTGCCGGTGGATAGACCGGGTTGCCGATCTCCTCCCGGCTGGTCGCCGCCGATTCGATATGAAACTGTGAAGCAAGCCCTGTCTTCTTCACCAAGTCCTTCATCACGAACTCCGCCATCGGACTGCGGCAGATATTGCCCAAGCAGATAAATAAGATTTTCGTCATAGTCTTTCTCCGTAAATTTTGATAACCGTAGTGTAACAGAAAAATGGAAAATCATCGAGAAGAAATGCTGTCTTTTCGTTCAGAACTTGTTTGTAAATTCGATACTGCCTTTCCAGTCCATAGAAGGCGTGCTATGATTTTATGGGAGCGCAGAACACACTAAAGGAGTACGGAGGTGTCGCATGACTGCAGATCAAGGACAATATGAGAAATTTATGGCAAAACTTTCTAAATCAGGATTGGAACTCCAAAAGGACTTTAGCCGCCTCTCGCCGGAAAATCAAAAGCGTTTTATGCAAGAGGTCAACCAAAGGCTAAAGTGTTTTGGACATGCAGTAACCATTGCCGATATTCTACAGAGTCTATTTCGTGGGACGAGCTGCTATCTTCTGCCCAGGATAAAATCATAAACAATAGCGTCAACTGTAGAACAAAATCGGTGAAGTAAACTACTATGTCGCCCACAATGTAGCCCACGGAAGGAACTATTCCAAACCGAAGCAAAAACGTTTTTACCAAAAACAAGAAAAACCTTGAAACCGTTATGGCTTCAAGGTTTTTACTTGGCGCGGAAGAGAGGATTTGAATTCGATAGTAGGTGTAAAATGCTGTAAATGCGCGTAAAGAAATCCCTGTGTTTTCAAGGCTTTCCGGATTTTGGCGTAAAATGCTGTAAAGCCTTGTAAAAGCTGTTTGGGGTAAACTTAGGGGTCAAAATCAGGCTTAATTCTTCCCTTATTTGGCTCTCAAAAGTTCTTCCCAATTATCAGGGAATCCGATATGAGACAGCTCAATATCTCCAGCGTACTCTTCTAAAAGCGCTATTATGGCGCTCAGAACTTCACTGTTCCATCTGTCTCTGTCCGGGTACAAAAATTTCAGCATCACGATGTTATCAAAAAGGCTGCGTTGTAGCACGACAGGAAATCCCTTTGGCGTGGCCGGTACCGCAGAAAAGACACGATAGTACAAACGCCCGTAATGCGCGCAGATATTGCGCAGATCTGTACAGCAGCGCAGCCAGCTATCGAGATTGCCATAAGTGGTTTTATACAGGTCCCTTGCAATCTCCTTTTTATCTGCCGTCTTTAAATCGCGGTAAAAGAAAGACAGCATCCCAAACGAAAAAAGTTCCGTAGCGACCCATATAGGGAAATTGCCCTCATATTTTTCACAGTGGTGCTTCACAAATGGAACTGTTTTGTTGTGTTGTACTTCTGATTCAAACAGCTTCCGAAAGCGTGCATGATCGTGGTTGGACCCGTAATTTGACGCATCCATATAGCCGAGAGGGCCGTACTTGTGTGCGTAAAAATAAGCAAACTGTGTCCGCAGATATAACTCTACCTGCTCGACCGCTGAGAACAAAACCCGCCGCATTTTCCGGTCGAACTCGTATATTCTAAATACTCTGTGAAAGCTTGTCCCATCTCGATACATTCCATCAGCAGTTCTAAACGGCAGGAAGTACGCTGTAAAACGATAGTAGTTTATATGCTGTAGAACTGTTTTACAAAACGCTGGATCTACGATCTCGCAATGCCGCTCTTGAAGCAATTTCAACTGTTCGTCGTATGTCGTCGCAGGCTTCAGCTCCACAGCAGATTCCTCCCAGATATAAAATGTCCCCCCTGGGACACATCACACGTTGCCGTGGAGAGGTGCGGGGGGTCCTGTTAATATTATTATAGCCTAAATATTGCGGTTTGCAATTCGCGGGCTGCACAGAATTTGAAAAAGCGTACAAGCATTTTAGCCAAAGTGCTGCAGAACAGCGTTTTCTTTCGGGTTTAACCCTACATCAGCCTGTGGAAACCGCTTAACCCTAATACAAGACTCCACAAGTGTACGGATGCTGACCCCATCACTTGCTTCAACGTCACGGCAGACAATCACGTTGCTGCCTACTTGAAGTATATGCATTCTCGCCCTTCTTTGTCAATGAAAACTCACAATTTTTTACCGCAGACATGCTTAAACGTGCTCAGGCTGTTTCTGAACGGTTCCGTCTACGCTTAGCATCGCTCGCCTCGATTTCAAATCGAAGCGAGCTTCACTGCCCGGATTCCAAATCGGCGCAGTGAGCGCCTGATCTGGACGGTTGCAAGGGTCTCATTTCAAATGAAGCCCTCAATGCACCGAAAGGCTCGGATTTCAAATCCGACCTTTAAGACATCCCCACAATATATGCAGCAAGAGCGGAGGAATCACCCTCCGCTCTTCGCTTTTAGTCAGATCGACGCCACCGCTCAAAACGCCGATCTTCTATTTTGCAATGGCATAGCTTTCAGTATTCTTTAGCGGCGAAAATCA
>CABUOE010000248.1 GCA_902493155.1 uncultured Eubacteriales bacterium | reverse complement strand
TTCTTTTTACCACATTTTATGTGGTAAAATCCATCAAAGATGGTTTCAAAAGGCACTCGCCTTTTGAAAAAGTAAATTGTTAAAAAATAGTTATGGGTTTGTAGAGCAAACCCATCTTTGCTCGCTCCGCGAGCTGTTAGGGGCGTAAAACGCCCCTAACGATACTATTTTTTATGATACAGCCCCTCACAGGAGCTCAGAAAATTCATGGAGTAGGGCCTTTCCACAAGACCCTCCTCAAATGCAGCAACAACTCTCCCAAATCATGACACAACGAATTCTTTAAAAGGCCGGCTGAGCCTTTCTGTTCAAAAATTCACCTATAGTTGCATTATGCAACACATCATGCAAAAAAATACTCGCCAAAAGCTTCGTCGCTGATCTGCAATAACTCAGCCAGCTTCTCCGCTTCCCTCAGGTTGAGGATACATATGTTGTTCAGCTTTTTCACTGTGACAGGAACAGACAAATCAAGCGCCGAAGCGACCTCACTGTTGGAAATTCCCAACTGAACCATACGTCCTCTGATTTTTGATGTGTTTAACATGTTGAACTCCTTTCTATTGCGTTGTGCAACTTACGGTGTTTTTATCATACTGCAAAATGAAAAAGTTGTCAATAGCGCAACGCGACAAAAATGAAAAAATAGCGAAAAAAATTCACTCTTATTTTTGGACAACAAGAACGAAAAACTAAAAAGTCAGCACAAAGTTAAAAATTTGCCAAAAACTTCCAGGAAAATTCGTTGCACTCCGCAAAACAATGTGGTATAATAACCTCACGGCGTGAACCAAATTACAGAAGCACACTGGTTCTATAAGACAATACCGCTATTGACGATTCCCTGCTCTTTCGGGATTGCGCGAAAGAACCTGCAAAAGCGGCGCCGGACCGGAAAATTCAGTCAAAACACCTCCCCCACCAACGCCAAACAGGGGCCGAAACGGTCCCACATTGATATTAAGAAGGAAAGAAGGATATGAGAACATGGCAGATGTGAAGGCGCTTGGCGAGCGTATCAAACAGAGAAGGAAAGACCTAAAGCTCACTTTACAGGATGTTGCGGACAACGTCGGCGTGACGAAGTCCACAATCCAGCGCTACGAGACAGGCAAAATCGGTACCCCGAAGCTGCCTGTCATCCAGGCCATCGCGCGGGCCCTTACCGTAAACCCGGCCTGGCTTGTAGGAAAGAGCGAGAAGATGTTGCCGGCCGCATCAAGCGCCACATCGCTGGCAGTGGAAAAAATGCCGCTATTGAAGCTTTCTCCGGAAGGAGTTTTCGAATGCGGTGATGAAGGATTCCCGAAATTTGAGGAGTACGGAAACGAAAATGCGGATTTCTGCATGAAAATGTCGGGAGACAGCATGATCGGCGCCCGGATTTACGACGGGGATATCGTCTTCGTCAAGCGTCAGGACGACGTGGAAGACGGCGAACTTGCGGCGGTGCTCATAGACGACGAAGCCATGCTCAAACGGGTCTTCAAGCTGGGCGATCGGATGCAGCTGCGCTCTGAAAACCCGGCCTACCCTCCCATCATGGTCTCCGGCGAGGACAGCCTTGAGGTAAAAATACTGGGCAAGGCAGTGGCCTTCCAAAGCTATCTCAAATAGATCACATAACCGGCGTTTTACGCCCGAAAAGCAAAGGCAGGAAGCATATCGCTCCCCGCCTTTATTGCATCCGTTCTGCTTTTTTCCGGTCATTCGTCAGGATTAATCACCAAATATGGCGGATCTTTATCCACGCCGATATTCTGGAAACAAATTTTACCAATTTGTTCGGTAAAAAAGACATCCTCATCGAAGAGTCCCTCGCTTATTTTGGCGTAAATTTTCTCTCCGTCTCCTTTTTGATACCCGCTGTCGAACAAAGGCAGTACCGCATCAAAAAATTCTGCAAAATGGGTATTCTTTCTGTAATCTTCCAGATTCATAATGGTGATTTCTTTGTCCGGCGTGTCAGCTATCGGAAACCCGAAATACAGGTATTCGGCGCCGGGCTCTAGATAAAGGTACTGATCGTCGAGATCAATGTAAGCGTCGGAAAATCCGTTTTGTTTGAGCGCCGTCAATACATCGTCTGCCGTAACCGGCTTTTGTCCGCCGCAGGAAACCAAAGCGCAGGCCATACACAGCGCCAAAAGAAAAGCTCCTATTTTTTTCATAAAACATCCTCCTGTGGATAATTTTTTTATTTTACTATAAACTAACATGAATAGAAAGTCAAGTAAATTAAGAAAGCCTCGCCTATTTTTCGTCCGGCGGGGCTTTTTATCACGGTGCTTAGATATTCGGTTCCTCGTCGCAGCTAAACTCCGCTAGAACGGGGTAAGCCCCGCCTGTTTTTTCTAGGCGGGGCTTTTTATCTCTCCTGACTCAAGTGCTCGGGGTCTCGTCGCAATCCAATTCAGCCAGGACGGGGTAAGCCCCGCCTGTTTTTTAGGCGGGGCTTTCTATCTCTCCCGACTCAGGTGCTCGGGGTCTCGTCGCAATCCAATTCAGCCAGGACGGGGTAAGCCCCGCCTG
>CABUOE010000247.1 GCA_902493155.1 uncultured Eubacteriales bacterium | reverse complement strand
GCTGGAAAACCTCTATGTGGCTGTCCCGGTGGAACTGCTGGCGGTGATCGCCTATATCTTCTCGGCGCTGCATGAGGTGACACCGCTGACCCTGCAGAAGTTGCTGTATTATATTCAGGGCAACTATGTAGCGATTTATGACAAACCGCTGTTTGATGCCCCCTGTGAAGCGTGGGTGCACGGCCCGGTGTATCGCAATGTCTATAATCTGTTCCGGGATTTTAAGTACAACCCCATTGACGATGACCGCTTTGTGCCGCTGAAGGAGAGCGCTCTGCCGCTTACCCTGGAGGCCAAAGAGGTGGTAGACCGTGTGCTGGATACCTTTGGTATGTACAGCGGAAAGGTTCTGGAAAGCATCACCCACAAAGAAACGCCTTGGCTGGATGCCCGGAAGGGTTTTCTGCCGGACGAAACTTCTCATGCGGAGATTTCGCTGGATGCGATGAAGGCGTACTTCAAAAAGGTGGATGAGAAGTATAACATTCGGACGGAGGATGGGCTAAGAAAGTATATCGGAGCGCTGTTATAAAATTATGAGGTGCGATATGTTGTATCCACAGGGGCACAAAGGGCACATTTTGCTCAAATTTATTTCGCAACCAAACGATGGCGATAAGCTAAAATATTTGCACGATTTTTTGAATGGGAATCTTTATATGAATACTCTTTCTTATTTTTGGAATGAGTATATGCCCAAAACCGGCGAAGACCCTATAGAACTTGCGAGCAATCAGACAATAAGACCCCAAAAGATTCCGAATCAGCTTCCAAAAGGTCAGGGTGATATTCTAGAAGGAACGGTAGGAATGATTCCGACTGAAAATACGAGATTCGCTAAGGCATTCAAAAATCATCTTCTGACAGATTGCATATGCAGAGCGAATGGATTTGAATATTGTAATACGCTATGTTTTTATAGGCTTGATTATCAATCTTTTTTTGCGGCAAAGGGCAAGGTTATAAGCTTCGATACATCCTCAGCTATGAATGCTTTTGGCCAATATGTTGTTGTTGTAAAGAATGAGCAGGAACTGATTCGAAGGATTTCGAAAAAAGCGGAGCGAGAAAAATTCAAGTTTGTCTGTGGGAATGTTAATTACAAACAGATAAAGAATGGAGATGTTTTGAAGAAAACGCCTCATATAATTGTAAGATGTGGAGAAGAAATTGATCTTGACGAAATAAAAAGCAATATTGTTAGCCGACGGGATTGTTTTGATAAAGAAGATATTTATAAGTATCAAAATGAATGGAGAGTCGCTTTATACCGTGGAGAAAAAAGCATCGAGGCGTACACGCTTAAAGTAGGAAACCTCAGGGATATATGTGACTGGGTTCATGTGCAGGAATTAGAAAAGTACCTTGAACGCACATTCAAATCAAAAGTAGAACCCGGAACCGTTGGATATTATGGAAATGCACAGAGAAATGAACTAAGAGACTTGTTTTATAGTCTTGGTAATAACAAAGCAAGTGTATTTGGAGTTATAGGATGAAGGCGGTTTAATAGCAACAACAGCCGCCCAGCAAGACCATAGCGGTCAACTGCTGGGCGGTTGTTGTTGTACTTATACTTACGCCAGATGGAGTTTCTCTTTCAGCGCATCTTGAAGGACGCCGGAAAAGTTGATGTGTGCCGATTCGGCGGCATCGTTGAGCCAGCCGGGAATGGAAAGGGTTTTCTTTACGGGTCTGTACCGCTTTTCGTACTCTTCCATATCGAAAGGAACCATCACCACAAAATCTTCCGGGTCAACATGGAGTGCAGAAGGGACAGAAGGCTCCGGGCAGACTTTGCAATCTTCCAGCATAAGGCCGATGGCATCCTGTGCCATACGGACGGCTTCGTCCATGGTATCGCCTTGGGTGAAGCAGCCCTCAATATCGGGGATCTCAACAGAGTACCCAGTTTCTTCCGGGTGAAAAATTGCAGGATAGAAAATAGCGTTCATAATGCGACCTCATTTATTGTATCATATACGTATTTTACGTATTTGTCAAGAGGGCAAAAACAACCGCCCAGCGACCTTACGGTCTCGCTGGGCGGCTTATTTTTTGCGTTTCCACAACAGATATTCTTCGTAGCGGTGCATCTCGTTCTGTTCTTCTTCGGTCAGGCGCTGGCGCTGGATGCGGGCTTTGTCGGAGGGATCGTAATCGGACAAGCCTAACAGAAAGTCAGAAGAAGTATGATAGCGTCTGCAAATTGCAACCAGTGTTGAATGATCAGGAGAGCTTTTGTCGTGCTCCCAACTGCGGACAGTAGAAACCGAAACACTAAGAGCTTTTGCTAACACTTGTTGCTTTTCACCATTCAGCTTTCGTAATTCTGCCAGCCGCTCACCAATCATCTAGCGCACCACCCTTCTTTGCTTTCAAGTATAGAGAATCTTATTACTTTTGGCAAAAAACGCCGAAATTCTTGTGAATTGACTGTAAAAGTGATAAGATACTTGTTAGTATAGGACGAAAGTGCTAAGAACATTATCACTTCCGCCGCAACGCTAAGGCAAAGCGAGGGAATCCCCGTTGGAACAACTGATC
>CABUOE010000246.1 GCA_902493155.1 uncultured Eubacteriales bacterium | reverse complement strand
GAAAATGAGCGCGGCGCTCCCCGCCATTTATGAAAGTGAGGGATAACAGAATGGACTATGATCCTATGTTGGTTGCTATGCTGTCCCAGCCGTGGAACAACAACGCCTGCCGTGGCTATGTCATCTACGCGATGGAGAACTGCGGGTTTTCTCCTAACGACATCCGGCGCGTGGTGGCGGAGCTCTATGAGGTTTTCGACTTCCGCAGTCTGGAAGAGGCCCAGCAGCACTTTGAGGAAAGCCCTTACTGACTTCTGGACAAAGTGTCCAGAGGTAGCCATTTAGCCGGACGGCCAGCACTTTCACGGTGCTGGCCGTTTCTGCTCATCATTGGAAATACTGGCGAATAACTGCAAAGGAGGTTTTCTGTGAAGCTAAACGCACAAGTGATTGAAAAGATGCAGAGCGTCAATCTTGACGCGGTGGATAAGGAAACGCTTGTTGACGCAAGCGGTTTTGTTTTTGATAATTCGTTACCGCTGGAAAAGCGAGCTGCCCGTATGCTGGAACAGTTGAAAAACCCCTATTGTTTCCGCTATGGCGATATGGCCATCAAGCTGGAATTTGCCGAGGACGGCCCCTCTCTCCAGGAATTGCTGACGGGCTTTTTCCTGCGGCAGAAAAGCGGGCTGTAACGATCCGCCACTTCCAGACACGTTGTCCAGAGGTGGAGTCATCCTTGTTGTACCCCCGGTGCAGAGGTATAATATAGATGTAATGTGATAGGAAGGAGGACACATGGCAAGAACAGCAAACCGGGGGACAATGAGCGCCAGTTCCCCAACTTCATATAATGTGATGCGCTGGAGATTAGGGAAATACATTCGCCTTTCTAAAGAAGATTTGCTCCGTGGCCGCGATGAAAGCAACAGCGTTGTAAATCAGCGGCGGCTCCTGGAACAATACCACCAGGCCCACCTGGATGAGTTCTATGAGGGCGCGGAAGCGGACGTATATGTGGATGACGGAAAAACAGGTACGGACACCAACCGCGAGGACTTCCAGCGGCTCTTGTCCGATATATCCAGCGGCAGGATTAACTGCGTGATTGTAAAAGACCTGTCCCGTCTTTCCCGGAACTATACCGATGCCGGAAACCTGATTGAAAATCTTTTCGTCCGGCTCAACGTCCGTTTTATCAGCTTGGCGGAGGGCGTGGACAGCTACCGCAACCCCGACAGCGTATCAAATATAATCGTCCCCATTACGAACGTAATGAACGATCAATACTGCTACCAGACCTCAAAGAAAATCCGTCAGGTGTTTGATATGAAGCGCCGCAACGGTGAGTTTATCGGCTCGTATGCTCCGTATGGATATGTGAAAGACCCCGGCGATAAGCACGCCCTGCTGGTTGACCCGGAGGCCGCCGAAGTAGTCAAAAGCATTTTTTCCATGTTTCTGTCTGGTATGAATAAGCGCGGGATTACCTATTATCTGAACGATCATGGTGTCCTTTGCCCCACGGCCTACAAGAAACAGCAGGGGCTCAAATACAATGCTCCCAACGCCCAAAGCAATCCTATGTGGAGCACGATTACTATAGACACGATCTTGAAAAACCGTGTCTATGTGGGGGATATGGTGCAGGGACGTCAACGGGTGAAAAGCTATAAAATCCATATCCAGGAGCGGGTGCCGGAGGAAGAATGGTTTATCGTAGAAAATACCCACGAGGCCATAATTGACCGAGAAACCTTTGATAAGGTGCAGGGCTTGCTCAAGCGCGACACGCGCACAGCTCCAAAAGCAAAGCAGCTTTACCTGTTCAGCGGCTTTCTGAAATGCGCCGACTGCGGCAGGGCGATGTCCCGGATCGCTTCAAAAGGCATTTATGTCTATTACCAGTGCGGAACATATAAAAGCCTTTCAAAAAAGGCTTGCACCATGCACTCCATCAAGAGTGACCGCCTGGAGGCGGGCGTCCTGTTTGCAATTCAACAACAGGTACATTTGGCCGTTGCCTATTCGGAGCTGGTGTCCCGTATCAATTCCGCGCCCCTCAAAAAAAGCAAGTCAAAGCGGCTGGAGGATGCCATCGCCGCAAAAGAAAAAGAGCTTGCTAAAATCATGCGATATAAGCAAGCCCTTTATCAAGACTGGAAAGACGGGGAAATCACCCGCAACGAATACCGCCACATGAGCGAGGACTATGAGCGGCAAGCCGAGGCCCTAAATAATGTCCTGCGGACGCTGACAGACGAGCAGGAACAACTGGAAAACGGCGTGGATGCGGAAAGTCCTTTTCTGACAGCATTTCTCAAATATCAGAACATCGACAAACTGACACGGGAAATTCTGGCCGAGCTCATTATATCAAAGTTTACGAGGGCGGCAATATTAGCGTGAAATTCAAATACGCTGATGAGTTCCGTCGCATGGCTGAATATATCGAGCTCAACGCTCCTATGGTTCAAGAGGCTGCGGGCTGATATATAGCCCTATTACCTAATCCGTTTGCTGGTTTTCCTAATATATATTGCCCATATGTGGATACAGTTGGAAAGAATGCAAAGCGAATAGCAGAGTACATACAAAACCAGCTGAAAGA